>JAHWJR010000228.1 GCA_019348335.1 Actinomycetota bacterium | reverse complement strand
CGAACCGCTGCCGGTCGAGCAGGTGGGCCCACGGCGAGTCGGCCGTGGCCCACGCCCGCATGCCGCCGGCCAGGGCCTCGTGCGGAACCTCGGCGGCGTCCTGGGTGGCCTCGGGGAGGATGGCCCCGAAGGAGTCCACCGAGAACAGTGAGCCGGTCGCCTCGTCGAGCAGACCGGTCGACATGGGGTTGTCGTACAGCGGCGGGGCCACGGCCCGCAGCGTGCGGTCGCCGACGGAGAGCCGGTCACCGACCCGGATGGCGTGGACGCGGTCCAACGGCACCGGCCACCACGAGGACATCCGCAGGGCGCTGAAGGCGTGGGTGACGAGGCGGGCGTGGGGCGCCAGCTCGAAGACCCGCCGGATGGACCCGGTGTGGTCGGCGTCGTCGTGGGTCAGCCAGACCCATCGCAGCGCCCTGGGGTCGATGATCGACGACAGGGCGTCGACGAACTCGTCGACGTCGGGGCCGATCCCGGTGTCGATCAACACCGGCTCCTCGGCGAGCAACACGTAGGCGTTGATGGGGAGGACCCCCAGCCCCGGCAGGGGCAGGGTCGTGGGGAGAACGTGGACGTCCGGTGCAGCCTGGTAGGGAGCGTCCATCACCGGGCTCCCGTCGCTGCGTGGCGGATCTGGGTCATTGCCATTGCCTCCTGGTCGTGGAAAGTGGTTCCACCTCCAGGGCGTTCGGTCGGGACCGGTCCCGTTCAGTCAGGACTGAACGACCCAGCGAACGTCGTCGGCCTCGTCGGGTTCGTAGGCGCAGTAGAGGCCGGTGCGAAGCCGGCGATCGAGCGCCGTCCCCGCCTCGGGCAGGGACTCGGCCAGCTTGGCGGTGGCCGCCCGCAGTGCCCTGGTGACGTTGAGGCGGGCCCGCTCGGCCGCCGACGAGGCCCGGCGGCTGCGCCCACCCAGGCCGAACGCCTGGGCCAGCTGGGCCACCAGCTGGTCGAGCTCGCCCTGGAGGGCCTCGGCCCGCTGGTCGGCGCCGGTCTCCAGGGCGTCGTCGATCTGCGCCCGCAGCGCCTCGATGCGGTGGCGGTAGGCGGTCCGGGCCCGGGAGTCGACCAGCTCGCCGGCGTCCCCCAGCTGGCGGCGGTCGGGGGCGTGGGCGTCGCTCGCCACGCCTTCCACCCGGTCGACCAGGTCGAGGGCGTGGCGCTCGACGCCGGGGCTGCGCACCAGCTCGGCCAGGTAGCGCAGTCCCTTGGTGTCGGCCAGCCGGGCCCGGGTGTCGCCGCAGGCGATCACCCAGCCCTGGTCGTCCCGGGCGAGCGTGGCGGTGTGCCGGGGGGTGCGGCCGGCGCCGGCTGGCGGGGCCGCGCCCAGGCGTTGGAGAAGGGCGGCGTCGCCGGCCGGCACCACCACGTCGAGCCCGTCCAGTGCCGCTGCCGCCCGTGCTGCCTCCACGCTGGCCGCCGCCCGGTTGCCGGCCCGGTCGTGGAGGCGCACGAGGTCGAGCAGGAGGATGGCCCGGAGGTAGGGCACGCCGGCGGCCGGCAGCTGGTCGAGCGCCGTCTCCATCGTCCCGATGGCGGCCGCCACGTCGCCGGTGGCGGCCAGCACGCGGGCGCGCACGGCGGCGATGCGGGCCTGGAGGCCGGGGACGTCGAGGCGGTCGGCGCGGGCCACGAGGTCGTCGCAGGCGATCGCCGCCGCGTCGAGGTCACCGACGCCCAGCTCGACGTCGACCAGCACGGCGAGCAGCTCGGCGGCCCGCAACCGGTCGTCACCCACGGCCCGCAGGCCCCGGACCGCCGTGGCCCGGGCCAGGTCGTGGTCACCCCGAGCCAGGTGGAGCCGGGCGGCGGGCAGCAGGGCCTGGAGGTGCCCCTCCTTGCCCAGCAGCAGCATCTCGGCGTCGGCCAGGCGGCCCTGGCGGATGCGGAGCTCGGCCAGGGCGATGGTCGGGTGCCAGCTCGGCATGTGCATGGTGTCCTCGAGCTGGCGGATCGCCTGGATCAGCAGCGCCTCGGCCTCGCCCCACCGGCCCAGCTCGCACAGCAACGTGGCCTGGACGGCGTCGCAGTGGTTGCCCAGCATCACCTGCACGCCCGGCGCCTTGCCGATGAGCCCGTGGCGGCGGAGGACGTCGGCCCACGAGCCGGCCCGCTCGAAGTCGGCGGAGTAGTAGCACGCGGTGAGGAACGAGCACACCGACTTGCCGGCGGCCTCCACGTCGTCGGCCGGTCCGCACGCCAGGGCCATGGCCTCGTCCAGCAGCGCCATGCCCTCGGCGATCCTCCCCGTCTGCACGTGGGCCAGGCCGGCGTCGGCGAGGGCCTTGGTCTCGAGGTTCACGTCGCCGAACCGGCGGGCCCGGTCGAGGGCCAGCTCGGCGCCGGCGAGCAGCGCCGCCGGGTCGTCCACGTCGCAGCCCAGCGCCGCCACCGCCACCCACCCCTGCTCGACGCACGGGGGCTCGTCCTCGATCAGGCGGGTGGCCCGCAGGAACCACGCCCGGCCCGCGGTCAGGTTGCCCATGAAGTTGGCGAACAGGTCACCGAGCCGGGCGCAGGCCAGGGCGGCGCGGCGCCGGTCGCCGGCGGCGGTGAAGCCCCGGATGGCGGCGGACAGGTGGGCCGCCGCGCCGTCGACGTCGAACGCGTGCAGGGCCTCCTCGGCCAGCTCCACCTGCCGAACGGGGTCGTCGGCGACCGTCGCCACGATGACAATGGTCGCACGTCGGCCCTTGGCCCGGGAGCAGCAGGCGGCAGGGCGAAGGGTCGCCAGGGGGGCCCTGGTGTGCGCGCCTACGCTGTTGCCACTAGCGCCGGTTAGCAGCTATCAACTTGGCAGTAGGCGGGTAACCACCCGCAACGTCCACCAACGCGGCCGACAACGGTCGCACGAGAGGCAGGGTCCACCATGCGCAGAGTCCTCGTCACGTTCAGCCTGGCAACCATGATGGTCCTCGGCCCGGCGTCGGCCGCCGGCGCCACCCACACCGGGTGCGAGCACGCCAAGACGACCCGGGCGCACCAAGCCGTGCCCCATCGCAATCACGGCACGCACCAGGCCCACATGAGCATCCCCTATTGCCCGCCCCACGACGCGCCCCGGCACCATCACCGCATGTGACCCATCCCTGAGCCGGTCACCAGCCCGTTCCCCCTGCGGGCTGGCGGCCGGCCGGGCCGCCGGCGTTCCCCTCAGAAGAGGCCGAGGGCGGCGTCGAGCGACCACACCTGCCACGCCGCGGTGCCGAGTACGACCACCTGGATCAGCGCCATCATCGAGTTCTGGCCCTGCTCGGCCCAGTCCTTCACCATGAGCACGAAGTAGGCGGTGTTCAGGACGAGCCCGGCGGCGGCCGCCAACGGCGTGAGCAGGCCCAGCGTCAG
>JAHWJR010000227.1 GCA_019348335.1 Actinomycetota bacterium | reverse complement strand
GGGTCGTTGTTGAAGTAGACGAACACGTCGTCCTCGGGGCCCCACCGGGACGCCAGGCGCTCGGCCCACCGGCCCAGCGCCTGATCGCCGTAGCACGGCCAGGGCTTGGCCCGTCCCTCGTGGAAGCGCAGGTAGCCCCAGTCGGCGGTGCGCTCCACCAGGCCCAGCGGCCGTGACCGCCGGTCGGCCAGCACCAGGGCGACGTTGCGGGCGGCCAGGAGCGACAGGGTCTCGTCGTCGAACCACGACGGGTGGCGGAACTCGACCGCCACCCGCACCGAGGCCGGGAAGCGGTCGAGGGTGTCGGCCAGGCGGGACCGGTCGGCCGCCAGCGTGGGGGGCAGCTGGAGCAGCAGCGGGCCCACGCGGGGCCCGAGCGGAGCGGCGTGGCGCAGGAACCGCTCGACCGGCTCCTCCGGCTCTCGCAGCTGCTTGTAGTGGGTGAGGTAGCGGCTCAGCTTCAGCGCCATCACGAAGTCTTCGGGCAGAGTGGCGCGCCACGCCGCGAAGGTCTCCGCCGGCGGCAGCCGGTAGAAGGTGTTGTTCACCTCCACGGTGCGGAACCGCTCGGCGTAGTGCTCGAGCCAGCGGCGGGTGGGCACGCCCGAGGGGTAGAAGGTCCCCCGCCAGTCGCGGTACTGCCAACCCGAGGTCCCGACGAACAGCACGGTCTTTCGGCTTTCGGTTGCTAGCCCTCGTCCAGGGCGTCGCCCACGTCGGGCGCCCGCCGGGGGCCGTTCGGCAGGGGAGGCTCCTGGCGCAGCGACATGGCGCAACCGACGCCGGCGGTCGCGCCCTTTGCCGCCGCCACCTGCACCAGCTGGAGCCCCGGCGTGACGTCGCCGGCGGCGTAGACGCCGGAGACCGAGGTCCTGCCGTGCTCGTCGACCGACAGGTAGCCGTCGGCGGTGCGCTCGCAGCCCAGCTTCTCGGCCAGCGGCGTGCGGGGTTGATGGCCCAGCGAGAAGAACGCCATCTGGCAGTCGAGCCGGCGCCCACTGCGCAACAGCACCTCGCGCAGCTCGCCCCGCCGGCCCACCAGGGCGACGGCGTCGTCCTCCAGCAACTCGATCCCGTGAGCGGCCAGCGCCCGGTGGTGCCGGTCGTCACCCTCGAAGCGACGGCCGTCGGTCACCACGGTCAAGCTGGCGGCCCAGTCGAGCAGCTCCAGGGCGAAGCCGGCCACGTGGGCGCTCCAACCCAGCACGACCACATGGCAGCCGGCGGCCTCGTAGCCGTCGCACGACGGGCAGTGGAAGACGTCCGCCCCGTAGTGCTCGTCGAAGCCCTCGATGTCGGGCACGGCATCGACCACGCCCGTGGCGAGCACCACCCGCTTGGCCTCGACCCGCCCACCGTCGGAGAGGCCCACCACGAAGCTGCCTTCTGACCCCTCCACGGAGACGGCTTCCGTCCGCCGGCGCTCGACGCACGAGTAGGCGTCGACGCCGGTGACTGCGGTGGTGAGGATGGCCTCGGGAGTGGCACCGTCCATCGTCAGGTACCCGTGGGTGGCCTCGACCATCCGGTTGCGCTGCTCGCCGGCGTCGAGCACGAGCGTGCGGCGGCGGTAGCGGGCCAGCCAGGTGGCGGCGCTGAGACCGGCGGGACCACCGCCGACGACGACCGCGTCCCAGCCGCCGGCGTCGGCGGTGGCGCTCATCTCCGGGCGTCAGCTACCGGGCTGCAGCGGTGGGGCCGCCATGTCGGCCAGCGGGTACACCTCGTAGGTGGAGACGTTGTAGACCGGCGAACGAACGAGCAGCATCTCGAGCTCGTCGTTGGACTCCACCGAGTAGATCCAGGCGCCGCCGTGGCCGCCGACGATGTGGTACCGGCCCACCACCTTGCCCTGCTCCTCCAGGGGCTTGGCGTAGTCGGGCATGGCCAGCACCGCCTTCAGCACCTCACCGGAGAGGCGTGAGATCTCGATGCGCCAGATGACGAGGAACTTCATGGTGACCTCCTGTGGTCGATGGTGAGCCCACCGCCCGCCGGGTAGGGCGACAGGCCATGAGGGGAAACAGCGTGGTCCTGGTGGCGCCGCACGGTGGCAACTGGGTGGTGCGCCGAAGCCTCGAGGAGCCGCCGATCGGGACCTTCACGACCCGGGAGGAAGCGGAGCAGCGGGCCGGCGAGCTGGCAGCCGCCGAGGGCCTCGACGTGGAGATCCGCGAGGAGCCGGACTGGGACCCCGAAGAGGCCACCCGGGGCCCGGGTGCCCGGGGCCCCCAGGTCGAGGTCGACCCCGAGTGAGTTGACGAAGCTGTCGGCTCGAAACCGAGGCCCGACGGGCGAAGCCACACCGGCGTGCTGCGCTCCCTCGCCCCCATGTGACCCTTCCGTCGTGGTTTGCCAGCGCCCGTGAAGCGGGTAGCTGGCCGCGGTGCGCACCCTCTACCCCGAACCCATGAACCCGTACGCCCGTCCAGGAGCCCGTCGATGAGCGCCGAGAAGCGATCCGACGCCGTCCGGCGAACGGAAGGCAAGATCGACGACGTCACCCGAGCGTCCGATGACCGGCAGAAGTACGCCGGTCGCAAGGACGTGTCCGGCGACACCGACGCCCTCGAGGGTCAGCAGCGCCAGGAAGCGAACCAGGCCTGGGCCGGGCCGGGGCTCCCGGCGTCGAGCGACGCCCAGTGGAAGGGGCTGGTGATGGGCAGCCTGGTGGGCGGTGCCATCGGCCTCGTGCTCCTGCTCCCGGTGGCGTTCATCCCCTTCGGCCTCACCCTGACCGGGCGACTGCTGATGTGCGGCGTCATCGGCGCTCTCGCCGGCGGCACCGCCGGCGCCCTCTACTTCGGCGGGCGCATGCCCGAGCTCGAGGGCGAGACCGTCGACGCCGACGGCAGCCCCTCGGTGGGGAGCACGGCGCGCGACCGGCGCACCGACGACCGGGGCCGCTAGCACCTACGCAGCTGGCCCCGACCGGCTAGGGCCGCATCAAGGGCGGGGGCCCGTCCTCACACGTCCAGCCGAGCCGAGTGGCGACGCCCGGGCCGGCGAGGGCGCAGTCCCGCCCTTCCATGAGCGGGCCCGGTCGGAAGGCCGCCACCGCGGCCTGGCAACCGGCGTAGTCGTCCAGGCGAACGGTGCGCCCGGTGGGGACGTCGACGAAGAAGGTGTTGCCGTAGCGGCCGCGGTGGGACTCACCCAGGCCGTGAGTGTTGGACGGCAACACGGAGTTGTCGGCACACGTGAAGGTCGTGCCCGGCAGCACGGGGAAGGCGGCGGGGGACGGATCGTCCAGGATGATCTTGCTCGCTGGCGGAAGGTCCCAGATCCACGCGAAGACGGGGACGCCGACGGCCGTGAACGACGGGTAGTCGAACGGGAAGATGAGGGCGGCGGGCG
>JAHWJR010000046.1:8969-11337 GCA_019348335.1 Actinomycetota bacterium | reverse complement strand
CCGGCCGATCCCTACGCCCCCGAGGACGTCTTCGTCATCGGCACCATCGAGATCCCCGCCCTCGGCCTGGCCGCCCCCCTGCACGAGGGCGTGACGCTGAACGCCATCGACCGGGGCCCGAGCCACTGGCCCGGCACCGCCCTCCCCGGCGAGCTGGGCAACGTGGTGGTGGCCGGCCACCGGGTCACCCAAGGCGGCCCGTTCCGCCACATCGACAAGCTCGTCCCCGGCGACGAGGTCATCTTCAACGTCGGCGCCCGCCGGTCGGTCTACCGGGTCACCGGCCACGAGGTGGTCACGCCCGACGCCATGCGGATCGTCGACCAGACGCCGGCGCACACCGGCACCCTCTTCGCCTGCCACCCGCCCGGCTCGGAGGCCTACCGCTACGTCGTGCGGCTGGCCCTGAAGGGGTGACCGGCACCACGCTTTCCGGCGCCTGACCGGCGGTGAGCCCCACCCGGGCGGCACCGGCCGGTCGCTGGCCGACCGCCGGCGCCGCCCTCGGCGCCGGCCTGGCGCTCACCGCCGGGCTGCCGCCCTTCGGGTGGTGGCCGCTGGCCCTGGCCGGCGCCGGCATCCTCGCCTTCGTGCTGCGGGGCCGGGCCCCTGCGGGACGGCTGGCCGTGGGCGCCGCCGCCGGCGTGGGGTTCCTCGGCCCCGGCCTGCTGTGGATGACCGAGTTCCACCTGGCCGGCTTCGTGCTGGCCGTGGTGCTCCAGGTGGGCCTGTTCGCCCTGGGGCCGGCGGCGGTGCCCGCTGGCCGGGGCCAGGCCGTGGGTCTGCCCGCCGCTCTCGTCCTGGTCGAGGCCTTCCGGGGTGTGTGGCCCTTCGGGGGGGTGCCCATCGCCACCCTGGCCCAGACCCAGGTCGGGGGGCCGCTGGCCTTCGCCTCCCGGCTGGGTGGCGGCCTGCTGGTGGCCGCCCTGGTGGGCGTGGTCGGCGTGGGCCTGGCCGCCCTGGGGCGACGGGCGTGGGCCACTGGCGGCGTGGGCGCCGGCGTGGTCGTGACCCTGGTGGTGGCCGGCCTGGTGGCGCCCTCGGGACGGGACGTGGGCGCCATCGACGTCGCCGTGATCCAGGGCGGCGGGCCGCGGGGCCTGCGGGCAGTGGACAACCCGTCGGCCCGGGGCCTGGAGGCCGCGCTCGAAGCCACCGAGCGGCTCCCCTCCGGAGTCGACCTGGTGGTGTGGCCGGAGAACGCCGTCACCGTCGAGGGGGAGCTGGCCGGCTCCAGCGCGGACGACATCGTGGGCGCCGCCGCCCGCCGGCTCCGGGCGACGCTGGTGGCCGGCGTGGTCGAGCGCCGGGGTGACCGCTTCCGCAACCTGGCGGTGGTGTGGGGCCCCGACGGCGCGGTGATCGACCGCTACGAGAAGAACCAGCGGGTCCCCTTCGGCGAGTACGTGCCGTGGCGCTCGTTCGTCGGGCGCTTCGCCGACCTGCGAGCCGTGCCCCGGGACGCCTTCGTCGGCGAAGGGCCGGGGCTGCTGGCCACGCCGGCCGGGGACCTCGGCGTGGTCATCTCCTACGAGGTGTTCTTCCCGCGGAGGGCTCGGGCGGCGGTGAGCGCCGGCGGCGAGGTGCTCCTGGTGCCGACCAACGCCTCGTCGTACCCCACCACCCAGATGCCCGCCCTCGAGTTGGGCGCCGCCCGGCTGCGGGCGCTGGAGACGGGGCGGGTGGTGGTGCAGGCCGCGCCCACCGGGTTCTCCGCCTTGGTGGGGCCCGACGGTGCGGTGCGCCGGCAGAGCGACCTCGGCGCCCCCGCCGTGCTCACCGCCCGGGTGCAGCTCCGCACCGGCGCCACCCCCTACACCCGGGCCGGCGACACCCCGTTCGCCGCCCTGGCCGGCGTCGCCCTCGCCGGCGCCTGGCTGCTCAGCCGGCGCCCACCTCGACCAGGAGGGTGACCGGCCCGTCGTTGGCCAGCTCCACCTGCATGGAGGCGCCGAAGCGGCCGGTCGCCACCGGCGCCCCCAGCTCCCGCAGCGACGCCACCACCGCCTCGACCAGGGGCTCGGCCTGCTCGGGGCGGGCCGCCGCCACCCACGAGGGACGCCGGCCCCGGCGGGTGTCGCCGTAGAGGGTGAACTGGCTCACCACCAGCACCTCGCCCCCGGTGTCGGCCAGCGACCGGTTCATGAGCCCCTTGTCGTCGTCGAGCACCCGAAGGTGCCACAGCTTGCCGGCCAGGGTGCGTGCCGTGGCCTCGTCGTCGGAGTGGGTGACGCCCACCAGCGCGCACAGGCCGGCGCCGATCTCGCCCACGACCTCGTCGCCCACCCGGACCCGGGCCCACGCCACCCGCTGCACCAGCGCCCGCACGGGCCCGAGGGTAGGCGGGGCCGTCCGGTGGTCCGCCCCC
>JAHWJR010000046.1:0-8869 GCA_019348335.1 Actinomycetota bacterium | reverse complement strand
AGTTGACCGCCGGGGGCGGCGGGGACAACGTTGCCGGCCATGCCCCCGCCCGCCGACGGTCCCCTGCGGATCGCCGTGCTGGCGTACCGGGGCAACCCCCACTGCGGCGGTCAGGGTGTCTACGTCCGCCACCTGACCCGGGCCCTGGCCGACCTCGGCCACCACGTGGAGGTGCTGAGCGGCCAGCCCTATCCCGAGCTCGACGAGCGCGTGCGGCTCCAGCGCCTGCCCAGCCTCGACCTCTACCGCCAGCCCGACCCGTTCCGGGTGCCCCGGCTGCGGGAGTTCCGTGACCGGATCGACGTGGCCGAGTTCGCTCTCATGTGCACCGCCGGCTTCCCCGAACCGCTGACGTTCAGCCTGCGGGCGCAGCGGGCCCTGGCGGCCCGCCGCCACGACTTCGACGTCGTCCACGACAATCAGTGCCTGGGCACGGGGCTGCTCGGCATCCAGGCGCCGACGCCCAAGGGGCTGGGCCTGCCGGTGGTGGCCACCGTCCACCACCCCATCACCGTCGACCGCCGGGTGGAGGTGGCCCACGCCCCTGACCTGCGGCGGGCGCTCGCCCTGCGCCGGTTCTACGGGTTCGGCCGGATGCAGGGGCGGGTGGCACGCCGGCTCCCCCGGATCCTCACCGTGTCGGCGTCGTCGCGCCACGACATCGTGGCCGACCACCGAGTCGACCCGTCCCGGGTGCGGGTGGTGCCCGTCGGGGTCGACGCCGAGCGCTGGCGGCCTCTCCCCGAACGGCGCCGGGTGGCGGGACGGATCATGACCACCGCCTCGGCCGACGTGTCCCTGAAGGGCCTGGCCCACCTGCTGGAGGCCCTGGCCAAGGTGCGCACCGAGCGTCCCGACGCCCACCTCGTGGTGGTGGCCACGCCGCGGCCGGCCAGTCCCGTCCTCCGCCAGATCGAGCGGCTGGGCATCGGCGAGGCGGTCCGCTTCGTCGGCGGCATCAGCGACGAGGAGGTCGTCGAGCGCTACGCCGAGGCCGAGGTGGCGGTGGTGCCCTCCCTCTACGAGGGGTTCTCCCTGCCCGCCGTGGAGGCCATGGCCTGCGGGGTCCCACTGGTGGTCACCACCGGCGGGGCGCTGCCCGAGGTGGTGGGCGCCGGCGGCCACACCGCGGTGCTGGTGCCCCCCGCCGACCCCGGCGCCCTGGCCGGCGCCGTGCTCGCCCTGCTCGCCGACGCCCCGCTGCGGGCCCGCCTGGGCGCCGGCGGGCGCCGGCGGGCGGTCGAGCGCTTCAGCTGGCGGGCCACCGCCGAGGCCACCGCCGGCCAGTACCGGGAGGTGATGGCCCTGGCCGCGGCGCCCCGGTGCTGACCGTGCGCTACGGCCGCCTGGAGCTGGCGGCAGGCGACCGGCTGCTCGACCTCGGTTGCGGCGGCGGGCGCCACGCCTTCGAGGCCGCCCGCCGGGGGGCCAGGGTGGTGGCGCTCGACACCGACCTCGGCGAGTTGGCCGGCGTGCGGGCCCTCTTCGCCGCCATGGCCGAGGAGGCGCCCCTGGAGGCGGCCACCGCCGGCGCCGACGCCCTCCACCTCCCCTTCCCCGACGGCGCCTTCGACCGGGTGGTGGCCGCCGAGGTGCTCGAGCACATCGGGCCCGACGGTGACGCCCTCGCCGAGCTGGCCCGGGTGCTGCGTCCGGGAGGCACCATCGCCGTGACCGTCCCCGCCTGGCTGTCGGAGCGCGTGTGCTGGGCCCTGTCCGACGACTACCACGCGCCCGCCGTGGCGGGTGGCCACGTGCGGGTGTACTCGGCCCGGACGTTGCGGCGCCGGCTGCGGGCCGCCGGGCTCGTGCCCTCCGCCAGCCACCGCGCCCACGCCCTGCACACCCCCTACTGGTGGCTGCGGTGCCTGGTCGGGCCGGCCGACGATCGTCACCCTCTCGTGCGGGCCTACCACCGCTTCCTGGTGTGGGAGATCACCGCCCGGCCCCGCGCCGCCCGGTTGGTCGACGCCGTCCTGCGCCCGGTGCTGGGCAAGAGCCTGGTGGTCTACGCCCGCAAGCCGGAGCCGCCCGGGTGAGCGCCCTGCCCGCAGTGGCGGGGGTGCTCAGCGCCCGCCAGATCGCCGACACGGTCGGCTCCATCGCCGCAGTGCAGCTGCCGTCCGGGATGATCCCGTGGTTCCCGGGAGGCCACGCCGACCCGTGGAACCACGTGGAGGCGGCCATGGCGCTGGCCGTGGGAGGACGCCGGCGCGAGGCCGAGGCGGCCTACGCCTGGCTGGCCCGCGCCCAGCGGCCCGACGGCGCCTGGCACCAGTACTACGTGGCCGCAGGAGTCGAGCAGGCCAAGCTCGACGCCAACGTCTGCGCCTACGTGGCCACCGGCGTGTGGCACCACTTCTGCCTCACCGGCGACCGTGGGTTCCTGGAGGCGATGTGGCCGGTGGTGGAGTCCGCCGTCGGGTTCGTGCTCGGGCTGCAGACCCGGCGAGGCGAGATCCTCTGGGCCCGTCATGCCGACGGGCGGCCCTGGCCCTTCGCCCTGCTCACCGGGTCGGCGTCCATGTGCCACAGCCTGGGCCGGGCCCTGGCCGTCGCCCACCACTTGGGCCACGAGCGACCCCGGTGGGAGCACGCCCGCGCTCGGCTGGCCCACGTCGTCGCCTCCGTGCCCGAGGCCTTCCTGCCCAAGGACCGCTGGGCGATGGACTGGTACTACCCGGTGCTGGCCGGCGTCGTCGCCGGCGAGGCCGGCCGGGCCCGCCTGGCCGCGGGGTGGGACCGCTTCGTGATCGCCGGCGAGGGGACCCGCTGCGTCTCCGACCGACCGTGGGTCACGGCGGCCGAGACCAGCGAGTGCGCCATCGCCCACCTGGCGGCGGGAGACGACGCCCGGGCGCTGGCGCTGTTCCGCTCGGCCCAGGGGCTCCGCAGCGACGACGGGGACTACTTCACCGGTCTGGTCCTGCCCGAGCGGGTGCACTTCCCTGGCGGTGAGCGCTCGACCTACAGCGCGGCTGCGGTGGTCCTCGCCGCCGACGCCCTGTCCGGCGCCACCCCGGCGGCGGGAGTGTTCGTCGGGCGCCCGCTGTTGCCGGCGGTGCTCAGCGGCCTCAGCGGCAGCGGCCTCAGCGGCTGAGGACCCGGCGCAGCACCCGCAGCGAACCGCACGCCGCCACCTCCTCGAACCCGTCGTCGAGGGCCCGCAGGTACACCTCGTAGGGCGGGCGCCCTCCGTCGGCCGGGTCGGGAAACACGTCGTGGACGGCGAGCAGGCCGCCCGGTGCGACCAGGCGCGACCACCCCTCGTAGTCGGCGTGGGCCGGATCGTGGCCGTGGCCGCCGTCGATGAAGACGAAGGCGCAGGGCGTGGACCAGTGGCTGGCCACCGTCGCCGAGTCGCCCACCACCGCCACCACCGTGGCCTCCAACCCCGCCGACCAGATGGTGCGGCGGAAGGCAGGAAGGGTGTCGAGCGTGCCGGTGACCGGGTCGACGAGGGAGGGGTCGTGCCAGTCCCAACCGGGCTGCTGCTCCTCAGAGCCGCGGTGATGATCGACCGCGAACAGCACCGTGCGGTGCTCGGCAGCGGCGGCGCCGAGGTAGACGGTGGACTTGCCGCACCACGAGCCGATCTCCACCAGGGGGGCGCCGGGCACGGCGGCGGCGGCGGTGCCGGCGGCCCGGTGCAGCGCCAGCCCCTCCTCGGCGGGCAGAAAGCCCGGCACCGCCTCGGCCAGCGCCCGCAGGGCGGGGTTCAGGGGGTGACCAGCTCCGAGTCGTCGGCGGGCACGCTGCCGAACAGCAGTGCGTCGAGGAAGAAGTACTTGGCCACCCACAGGACGCCGAAGGCGGCGAGGTTGGCTCCGTTCACCACCAGCACGGCGTCACTCCACTGGGCGGCGAAGTAGACGAGCAGCGTGGAGAAGGCCAGACCGACGAAGGCGAAGGCCCAGAACGGCACGACCTCCCGCCACACGTCGTTGCGGCCCCGCTTGCCCCACACCCAGGCCCGGTTCAGGGCGTAGGAGGGGATGGAGCCGATGGCCACCGCCGTCAGGTTGGAGGGCACCGGCGCCCAGTCGAGCACGCCGTTGCAGATGAACAACACCAGCTGGGACACGGCCACGGCCACCGCCGACACCAGCGAGTAGCGAATCGCCTTACGGTCCAGCTGGGCGCGAAGGGTGGCACCCAGGGACGCACGCATCCCGCCAGGCTACCGCCCCGGACCACGCGTTCACCCAGGCCGTCCCCGACGCCGATGCGGCGCACCGGCCATGGCGTGGGACCATCACGGGATGACCAAGAGATGGGCGCTCGCCGCCGTGGCCGTCACCCTCCTGGCCGGCGCCTGCGCCGGCGGGGACGAGCCCTCGGCGGAGACCAGCCCCGAGCCGACGGGCACGGTCGCCTCCTCCCCGTCCCCCTCCTCCACCGCGCCCCCGGAGCGGCCGCCGGCGGAGGAGGCGACCCTCGACGAGCTCGCCGGCGTGCGCGTCCGCCTCACCGAGGTGGCCACCGTCGACCGCCCGGTCGCCATGGCCGTACGCCCCGGCCACGACCAGTTGTTCGTGGCCGAGCGCGGCGGCCGGGTGGTGGTGATCGACGACGGCGAGGTCCTCCCCGAGCCGCTGCTGGAGGTGGAGACCACGACCGACGGCGAGCGGGGCCTGCTCGGCCTGGCCTTCTCCCCCGACGGCGACCGTCTCTACGTCGACTACACCGACGCCGAGGGCGACACCCGGGTGGAGGAGCACCGGATGGGCGAGGGCGCCGCCGAGGTGCAGCCCGGCGAGCCGCGCACGCTGCTGCGCGTCGCCCAGCCGTTCTCCAACCACAACGGGGGCCACCTCGCCTTCGGCCCCGACGGCCTGCTCTACGTCGGGCTCGGTGACGGCGGTGGCGGCGGCGACCCCGAAGGCAACGCCCAGAACACCGAGACGCTGCTGGGCTCGATCCTGCGCATCGACCCCACGGCGCAGGGCGACGCCCCCTACGGCATCCCCGGCGACAACCCCTTCGTCGGCGGCGGCGGCCGGGGCGAGATCTACGTCTACGGGCTGCGCAACCCGTGGCGGTTCTCCTTCGACCGGGCCACCGACGACCTGTGGATCGCCGACGTCGGCCAGAACGCCATCGAGGAGATCGACCGCCTCCCCGCCGGTTCGGCCGCCGGCGCCAACATGGGCTGGCCCTTCCTGGAGGGCACCCGCCGGTACGAGGGCGAGCCGCCACCGGACGCCGTCCCGCCCGTGTACGAGTACAACCACGACGAGGGGTTCTCGGTCACCGGAGGCTTCGTCTACCGGGGCGAGCGGATCCCCGGCCTGCGCGGCGCCTACGTCTTCGGCGACCTCGGCACCGCCCGCCTGTGGGCCCTCGCCGCCGACGGGAACGGCGGCCTCGGGCGCCACGACCTCGGCGTGGGCGTCGAGGAGGTGACGCTGGCGTCGTTCGGCGAGGACGCCGAGGGCGAGCTGTACGTGCTCTCGCTGGCCGGGCCGGTGCTGCGCCTCGACCCGGCGTAGGGGCCAGGGACCGTCGGGAACGGCGCGGAGGCCCGAGCCGGTCGGCCCGGTAGGGTCGAATCCGTGCCCACGGCGACTCTCGAAGGCACCACCCTGCACTACCTCGACCAGGGCTCCGGCCAGCCCGCCGTCGTCCTGCTGCACGCCTTCCCGCTCCGCGCCGCCATGTGGCAGGGCCAGATCGACGCCCTCGCCAGCCGGGTGCGGGTGGTGGCGCCCGACCTGGTGGGCTTCGGCGACTCCGACGCACCGGACGACCCGTCGGCGTACTCCGTCGACGGCTGGGCCGACGACGTGGCCCGGCTCCTCGACCACCTCGAGCTCGACCGGGTGGTGGTGGGTGGCCAGTCGATGGGCGCCTACGTCGCCTTCGCCTTCCTGCGCCGGCACCGGTCCCGCCTCGCCGGCCTGGTCCTGGCCGACACCCGACCGACCGCCGACTCGCCCGAGGTACACGAGCGACGGGTCGGCCAGCAGGAGCAGATCTCCGCCGGCGGTGAGTCCGGCAAGGCCGAGGTGGTCGAGGGCCTCTTGCAGACGCTGCTGTGCGCCGACACCCACGAGCACCGTCCCGACGTGGTCGAGACCGCCCGGCGGCTCATGGACAACCCGCCCGCCGGCTTCGTGGGTGCCCTGGAGGCCATGAAGCGTCGCCCCGACTCGGTCGCCGACCTGGCGACGGTCGACGTGCCCACGCTGGTCCTCGTGGGCGACCAGGACGTCCCGTCGCCGCCGGACGTGGTCGAGACCATGGCCCAAGGGATCCCCGGATCGGAGCTGGTCGTGGTGCCGGGCGCCGGCCACCTCTCGGGGCTGGAGGCGCCCGAGGCCTTCAACGCCGGCCTGGTGGACTTCGTCTCCCGGCTCCAGGACCACGAGCCCTCGTCGGTGGCGCGGTGATCCGGGGAGGCCGGCGCCTCCTCGTCCTCGCCCTCACCGCCGGCCTGGTCGCTGGATGCGCCGGCACCGGGCCGGGCGAGCAGGCCACCCTGCACCGGTTCACGGGGGAGCGGCCGGCATCGTCGCCGGCGGTGCCGGGAGCGGGGGTCGCGCCCGCCGGCGACGGTGCCCTGCCGGCGCCGGCGCCGGCGGTGCAGGCGCCCACCCCGGTGGACGAAGCGGCTCGTGCCGGCGTCGACCTCGACGCCGTGCCCCGGGCGGCGGCCGACCCCGCCGGCCTGGCCGAGCAGATCCGCACCGCCGAGCAGGCCATCCGCGACCCGGCGACCCCGCCGGCGGAGATCGCCTACTACGGCCACCTCCAGCAGGTCGCCTACCGGGCCCTGGCCGAGCGCCCCGACTGGGACGGCGCGGTGGCCGCCGCCCTGCCCGAGGAGCTGCGCCCGGTCATGGCCGCCAACGTCTTCGCCGGGCGGGAGCTGCGCCGACCCCACCGCAAGCCCGAGGCCATGCTGCCGGCGTGGCGCATCGTCGAGCCGCCGCCGCCCGACGAGCTGCGGCGGTACTACGAGGAGGGCCAGGCCATCTACGGCGTGCCGTGGCAGTACCTGGCGGCGGTCAACCTGACCGAGACCCGCATGGGGCGCATCCGGGGCACCAGCTCGGCCGGGGCGCAGGGGCCGATGCAGTTCATCCCCAGCACGTGGGCCGCCTACGGCGAGGGCGACATCAACGATCCCCGCGACGCCATCCTCGCTGCCGCCCGCTACCTGGCCGCCAACGGCGGCGGGAGCGGCAACCTGTCCAACGCCCTCTACCGCTACAACCCGGCGCAGTGGTACGTGAAGGCGGTGACCGCCTACGCCGAGCAGATGGTGGCCGACGAGCGGGCCTACCTCGGCTACCACGCCTGGCAGGTGTACTACCTCACCAACCTGGGCGACGTCCTGCTCCCGGTGGGCTACGAGGCCACCGCGCCCCGGCCCGTCACCCCCGCCGACCTGGCCGGCTGAGCCGGGCCGACGAGGCGGGCGCCGGCGGGGCCCGTACCGTTGGTCTCGTGGCTCGCATCGACCAGCGCGACCGCCGCAACGCCGACGGCCCGTGGTTCGTCGACACCCGCTGCATCGACTGCGGCACCTGCCGTGAGCTGGCGCCGTCGCTGTTCGCCGAGACCGGCGACCAGTCGGTGGTGGCCGTGCAACCCGTCGGCCCCGACGACGAGCACCGGGCCTGGCTGACCGCCGAGGCCTGCCCCACCCAGTCCATCGGGCGCAACCCCCGCACCGCTCGACCGGGCGGGCTGTTCCCGCTGCTGGTGGACGGCCCCGTGTACGACCTCGGCCACACCAGCGAGGCGTCCTTCGGCGCCACCAGCTACCTGGTGCTGCGGCCGGAGGGGAACCTCATGGTCGATGCCCCCCGCTTCACCCGGGCCCTCACCGCCCCGCTCGACGCCATGGGCGGGATCGCCCACGTGCTGTTGACCCATCAGGACGACGTGGCCGACGCCCCCCGGTGGGCCGAGCGCTACGGCGCCCGGGTCTGGATCCACGAGGCCGACCGGCGGGCCGCGCCCGGCGCCACCGACCTCCTGCGGGGCGAGGAGCCGGCGGCGATCGCTCCCGGCGTGGTCGCCATCCCCGTCCCCGGCCACACCAAGGGCTCGGTCGTGTTCGCCGTGGACGGCACCTGGCTGTTCACCGGGGACTCGCTGGCGTGGAGCCACGACCGCCAGGACCTGGTCGCCTTCCGGGGCGCCTGCTGGTACTCCTGGCCGGAGCAGACCCGATCGCTGGCCCGCCTGGCCGAGACCACCTCGTTCTCGTGGGTGCTCCCCGGCCACGGTGCCCGGGTGTCGCTCGACCCGCAGGACGCCCGCCGGCGCCTCCTGCGGCTGGTGGAGCGCATGCGGGCCGCCGCCTGAGCCCTCCGCTGATCGTCGGAGGGTACGTCCGTCCTCAGGCCTGGTCGGCCGCCCGCCGCAGCTCGGCGATGTCGAGCTTGCTCATGCCCAGCATCGCCTTCATGGCCCGCTGCGACCGCTCGGGATCAGGGTCGCCGATCAGCTCGTCGAGGGCCGCCGGGACGATCTGCCAGGACACGCCGTAGCGGTCCTTCAGCCAGCCGCACGGGCCCTCCTCTCCCCCCTCGGAGAGCTTGGCCCAGAAGTGGTCGACCTCCTCCTGGGAGTCGCAGCTCACCTGGAACGAGATGGCCTCGTTGAACGTGAACTCCGGACCGCCGTTCAGGGCGAGGAACTGCTGCCCGGCGAGCTCGAAGGTCACGGTCATGACCATGCCCTCGGGACGGGGGCCGGCGGAGCCGAAGTGGGTGACCTGCACGATCCGGGAGCTCTCGAAGATGCCGGTGTAGAAGGTCGCCGCCTCCTCCCCCTCGGTGTCGAACCACAGGCAGGGGGTGATCTTGGTCAGTGTCGCCATCGCTGGGTCCTCTCGTGTCGGTGATCGGCGTCG
>JAHWJR010000045.1:9642-11337 GCA_019348335.1 Actinomycetota bacterium | reverse complement strand
CATCTGACCTGACCCCCCGTTCTGCCGTTCCGAACCCCACCAGTCCACAGGCTCGACCCCCCCGGGCGCAACTTTTGCGCCTCGCTCCGCTCCCGTGTTCGCCCTCGTTCGCTCGCTGCGCTCGCTTCGTTTCACCCGGCAACGCTGCGGAGTCCGCCAGGCGGAGCAGCCTCGGAGGCTGGTCCAGCTCCGTGCCAACGGGCGCCGGCGGATTATCGCCGGCGAAAATCACAGAGCGTCGATCACTCCCGGGCCGAAGGCGGCCAGGAGCTCGCCCCGGAGGCCGTTCGACTGGTCGACGGCGAACTCGGGGGCGAGGCGCAGGCGCTGCTCGCCCACCCGCACGTAGACCGGCGAGCCGCCGGGGTGAGCCAGCAGCAACTTCTTGAGCTGGTGCACGGCGGGGCCGTCGAGGACGCCGGGGCGGAGCCGGAGGCACAGCGGTGGCTCACCGGAGGTCATGTCGATGGCGGCCAGTTCCATGCAGATGATCTTGGGAGGCTCCTCCCGGGTGTCGAGCCGGCCCCTGACGCACACCACGGCATCCTCGGTGAGCAGCGGGCCGTACTCGGCCATGGCCTTGGGGAAGACCATGACCTCGATGGCCGCCCCCAGGTCCTCGAGCACGAAGATGGCCATGAGGTCGCCCTTCTTCGTGTACTTGCGGGACAGGTTGGTGACCACCCCGGCGACCGTGCGCACCTCTGTCCACTCCTGGCCCTCACGGAGCTGGCTGATGGTGCAGTCGGCCCGGCGGCGCAGGACGTGCTCCATCCCCATCAGGGGGTGGTCGCTCACGTAGAGGCCGAGCATCTCCTTTTCGTAGGCCAGCCGCTCCATCTTGTCGAAGGCCAGGTCGGGGATGGGCACCCGCTCGTCGTACAGCGGCGAGGCATCGGGGTCGCTGCCCTCGAACAGGCTCATGACGCCCTGGGCCCGCTCCCGCCGGCGGCCGATGGCCCGGTCGATGATCTGGTCCATCACCGCCAGCAGGCCCCGCCGCTCGTGGCCCAGCGAGTCGAACGCCCCGGCCTTCACCAGCGACTCCACCGCCCGCTTGTTGAGCACCTGAGGGTCGACCCGCTCGCAGAAGTCGTAGAAGTCGGTGAAGGGACCGTTGCGCTGGCGTTCCTCGATGATGAGCCGCACCAGCCCCTCGCCCACGTTGCGCACCGCGGAGAGCCCGAAGGGGATGAAGCCACTGCCCTCGTCGTCGTAGCGGGCGGCGAACTCCGACAGCGAGACGTTGATGTCGGGCACCAGCACGGTGATGCCCATGGCCCGGCACTCGTTGAGGTACACCGCCGAGCGGTCCTGGTCGTCCTTGACCGAGGTGAGCAGCGCCGCCAGGTACTCGACGGGGTGATGGGCCTTGAGGTAGGCGGTCTGGTAGGCGACCAGGCCGTAGCCGTAGGAGTGGCTCTTGTTGAAGGCGTAGTCGGCGAACGGCTCGATGATGTCGAACAGCGCCGTGCCCACCTCGCGGCCGTAACCGGTGGACTCGCACCCGGCCACGAACTTCTCGCGCTCGAGGGCGATCATCTCCCGGATCTTCTTCCCGCACGCCTTGCGGAGGTTGTCGGCTTCCTGGAGGGAGTAACCGGCGAAGCGCTGGGCGACCCGCATCACCGACTCCTGGTAGATCATCAGCCCCTGGGTGTCGGCCAGGAGGGCCTCGAGGTCGGGGTGGAGGTA
>JAHWJR010000045.1:2948-9542 GCA_019348335.1 Actinomycetota bacterium | reverse complement strand
AGATCATCAGCCCCTGGGTGTCGGCCAGGAGGGCCTCGAGGTCGGGGTGGAGGTACTTGACCGGCTTGCGGTTGTTCTTGCGGTCGGCGTAGTCGTTGTGCATGTTGGCCGCCATCGGCCCCGGCCGGTAGAGGGCGACCAGGGCGGCCACGTCGTCGAACGACGTGGGGGCCAGGCTGCGCATCAGCGCCCGCATGGGACCGCCTTCGAGCTGGAACACGCCGATCGAGTCGCCCCGGCGCAGCAGGGCCAGCGTCTCCTCGTCGTCGAGCGGGACGTCGTCGATGTCGAGGTCGACGCCGGACGCCCGCACCAGAGCGACGGTGTCGGTGATGACGTCGAGGTTCCGCAGCCCGAGGAAGTCCATCTTCAGCAGCCCGAGCGCCTCGACGCCGTGCATCTCGTACTGGGTGACCATGGGGGCCTCGTCGGGCTCCATCCCCGGCTCGGGCTTGCGCTGCACGGGCAGGTACTCGGTGAGGGGCTGGTCGGTGATCACCACCGCGGCGGCGTGGATGCCGTCCTGGCGGCGCAGGCCCTCGAGGCCCCGGGCGACGTCGATGACCTTGCCGGCGTCGGGGTCGGCCTCGTACATCTCCCGCAGCTCGGAGGCCGCCCGGTACCCGGCGGCGTGCTTGTCGTGCTCCTCGAAGCAGGCCCACAGTGGCGTGTCGCGGCCCATCACCAGCGGCGGCATGGCCTTGGCCACCTTGTCGCCGACCGCGTAGGGGTAACCGAGCACCCGGGCGGCGTCACGCACCGCGGCCCGGGCCTTGATGGTGGAGAAGGTCACGATCTGGGCGACGTGGTCGCGGCCGTAGCGGTCGGCGGCGTAGCGGATCATCTCGTCCCGGTACCGGGAGTCGAAGTCCATGTCGATGTCGGGCATCTGGCGGCGCCCGGGGTTCAAGAAGCGCTCGAACAGCAGGTCGTAGCGGATGGGATCGAGGTCGGTGATGCGCAGGCAGTAGGCCACGCAGCACCCGGCGGCGCTCCCCCGCCCGGGACCGACGCGGATCCCGGAACGCCGGGCGTAGGCGATGAGGTCCCAGACGATGAGGAAGTACGACGAGAAGCCCATCTCGGCGATGACCCCGAGCTCGTAGTCGAGCCGCTCGGTGACGTTTGCCGGCAGCGACGCCCCCCAGCGCTGCTCGGCCCCCTCGTAGGTCAGGTGGCGCAGGTAGGCGGCATCGTCGGCGAAGTCGGCCGGCACCGGGAACGCCGGCAGCTTGGGCGTGCCCAGCTCGATCTCGACCTGGGCCCGCTCGGCGATCCACAAGGTGTTGTCGCACGACTCCGGGACCTCGGAGAACAGCGACCGCATCTCCGCCGCCGACTTCAGGTAGTGCTGGTCGCCCTCGAAGCGGAACCGGTTGGGGTCGTCGATGGTGCTGCCGGTCTGCACGCACAGCAGGGCGTCGTGGGCCACGGCGTCGTCCTGCGACGTGTAGTGGCTGTCGTTGGTGGCGAGCAGCGGCGCCCCCAGGTGGCGGGCGATCTCGATCAGCTGGGGGTTGGTGCGGTGCTGGTCGGCGATGCCGTGGTCCTGGAGCTCGACGAACAGCGAGTCGCGCCCGAAGATGTCCTGGAGGCGGGCCGCCTTCTCGGTGGCACCGTCGACATCGCCCCGCAGCAGCGCCTGGAGGACCACGCCGCCCAGGCACCCGGTGGTGGCGATGAGGCCGTCGTGGTGCTCCCCCAGCAGCTCCCAGTCGACCCGGGGCTTGTAGCAGTAGCCCTCGAGGTACGCCCGGCTGGAGAGCTTCAGCAGGTTGCGGTAGCCGGCGTCGTTCTCGGCCAGCAGGGTGAGGTGGTAGTAGAGCTTCTCTCCCCCGTCGCTCTGGCCGCCTCCGTCGTCGACCCGCCCGCGCCGGCGGGGACGTTCGTGGCGGCTCTCCCCCGCCATGTAGGCCTCGGTCCCGATGACCGGGTTGACGCCGGCCTCTCGACAGGCGGCGTAGAAGTCGAGGACGCCGTACATGTTGCCGTGGTCGGTGATCCCGATGGCCGGCTGGCCGTCGGCGGCGGCGGCGGCCACGACATCGGCCACCCGGGCGGCGCCGTCGAGCATGGAGAATTCGGTGTGGGTGTGCAGGTGAGCGAAGCTCCGACCTGCCGGTGCTGTGCTCCCCGTTCCGCTGCTCGCCACCGCGGCTGCCTCCCCGACGTCTTTCCACAGCCCGGCTGTGGAGAACTTACAGACGTGTCATTTCGGAGGCTAGCGCACCGGTGCCCGGGGCCGTGCCGGCCGACGGCGGCGGCGACGCACCGGGGAGGTCAGAGGTACGTGCCTCCGGGCCCCTCGGGCTCGCCCGGCGGCCGGCTCCCGGGGGGCAGCCCCCGCTGCTGCATCATCTCCTCCAGCTGCTGGCGGGCGGCCATCTGCTGGGCGAACAGCGTGGCCTGGATGCCGTGGAACAGCCCCTCGAGCCATCCCACCAGCTGCGCCTGGGCCACCCGCAGCTCGGCCTCGCTCGGGGTCCCCGCCTCGAGCGGCAGCGCCAGCCGGTCGAGCTCGGCCCGCAGGTCGGGCGACAGCCCCTGGCCGAGCTCGTGCACCGAGGTCTCGTAGATCTCCTTCAACCGGCTGCGGCTGGCCTCGTCGAGGGGGGCGTGGCGCACCTCCTCGAGCAACTGCTTGATCATGGAACCGATCCGCATCACCTTGGCCGGGTGCTGCACCGACTCCCCCGGGCTCTCCTGCTCGTCGACGACGTCGACGAGCGATCCCGGCGACGCCTCCCCGGGGGCGGGCGGACGGGGTGCGTCGGCCGGCTCGGGAGGAGGTCCCCCCGGGCCGGTGCCTTCCGTCGGTTCTCTGGCGTCGGCGGCGGTCATGCTGGGAACCTGCCCCGTCCTGGCGACACTACGCCTTCACGGCGAGGAGGGGGATGTGCATCTCCTCGGGAGTGAGCGAGCCGTGGCGGGCCTGGAGCCGGTAGGGCCCGGTGTCGGCCGGGTCTTCGAAGGCGACCGGCTCGCGGGCGGCCAGGACCACGTCGCCGAAGCGGGCGGCAGCGGCGTCGCTCACCTTGGGCCCGAACCACTCCTCGGCGATGACCTGGTCGCGCGTGCGCACCCACGCCCGGTCGCCGTGGCAGTGCCGGGCGGCCTCGGCCAGGTCGGCGGCGGCTCCCTTGCGGGCGTGCAGCCAGCGAAACCGGCCTTCGCCCGACAGCAGCTCGACGTGGGCCATGACCTCGGCGTAGACGGGCACGATGGCGTCGCCCACCTGGACCTGACCGTGGTCGGACGTGACCACGAGGGTGGCGCCGGGCGGCAGCGCCGAGGCGAGGTCGGACACGATCCGGTCGACGGCCACCAGCTCGGCGTCGAAGTACTCGCCGAGCCCGTACTCATGGGCGACCTTGTCGATGCCGTCGTAGTAGGCGTAGACGAAGCGCTCCCCGCCGGCGAGCAGACGCCGCACCTCGGTGACCAGCGTGGATGGCACCCGCCAACCGTGAAAGCGGACATTGCCGAGGTGGGCGGCGGTGAAGCCGGTGGCGGCGAACTCGGCGCGGGTGACCACGGCCGGATGCTGGCCGGCGAAGGCGGGCCGATCCTGGATGCCGTCCGGTGGGATGAACTGGCGAGCGTCGCCGGCGGGGGTCTGCCAGCGCAGCACGTTGAGCACGTCGCCATCGACGTTGATCCGGTACCCGACCACGCCGTGCTCACCGGGCGGGCAGCCGAGGGCGAGCGAGCTGAGCGCGGTGGCGGTGGTGGACGGGGCCACGGTGCAGATCGGCCCTCCCTCCATCGCCACCAGGGTGGGGGCCAGCCGGCGCCGCTCCTCGAGCTGGTGGAAGCCCAGCCCGTCGAGCACCAGCAGCACGACCTGAGGGGCGTCCACCGCGGGGGCGGGCAGCCACGACGGCGGGGGCACCGCCGGGTCGAGGAGCGCCGGCACCAGATTGCTGAGACAGGGCCCGTCGTAGTCCGGGATCACCGGCTCACCGGATCCCCGGCGGGCGTCTCCACCGGCCATGCCCCTAGTCCAGCACTCCGCTAGCTGTCCCGCACATCGACCCGTGGTGGGGCCGCCCGAGCCGCCGGACGCAGCCTCCCCTACCATGGACGCGGTGAAGGTCTCCACCCGGGGCGACTACGCCGCTCGGGCGCTGTTGTCGCTGGCCCTCCACGACGACACCAGCGGGTCGCCGACCTCTGTGCGCGACATCGCCGAGCGGACCGGCCTCCCCCAGCCCTACCTGGAACAGATCCTCCTCGCCCTCAAGGGCGCCGGAGTGGTCCGGTCCAAGCGCGGGGTGGGCGGTGGGTACGTCCTGGCTCGCCCACCCGCCGACATCACGCTGGGCGAGATCGTCAGCGCCGTCGAGGGACCCATCGTCGCCGGCGACTTCGGCCGTCCCCACGAGGGCGGGGCGTGCGACCACGAAGGCCAGTGCGTGCTGCTGGCCCTGTGGGCCGAGGTGGGCGACCACATGCGGGAGCATCTCGACTCCTTCACCCTCGCCGACTGCGTCCGCCGGGCACGGGGAGGGCTCCCGGCCCCCGACGCCAGGGTCGTCTGACCGGTCACTCCTCCTCGAACCCGGCGACCACCTCGGCCAGGTCGGACGGAAGCGGCGACTCGAACATCACCCGTTCCCCGCTTCCAGGGTGGTCGAACCCCAACCGTTCGGCGTGGAGGCACGGCCGAAGCGCTCCGACGTCGCCCCGCCGCCCTCCGTAGCGGGGGTCGCCGACCAGGGGGTGGCCGATGGCGGCCAGGTGCACCCGGATCTGGTGGGTGCGGCCCGTCTCCAGCCGGCACTCGACCAGGGCAGCAGGCTCCGGCCCCGAGAACACGCGCCTCACCCCGTAGCGGGTGCGGGCCGGGCGGCCGGCGCTGGACACCGCCATGCGGGTGGGGTCCCGGCGGGCTCGACCGACGGGCGCGTCGACCATGCCCTGGGGTGGCTGCGGGTGGCCCCAGACCAGGGCGGCGTACCGGCGGTCGACGGTGCGGGCCGCCAACTGTGCGACCAGGGATTCGTAGGCCGGAGGCGTGCGGGCCACGACGAGCAACCCGGAGGTGCCCTTGTCGAGCCGGTGGACCACGCCCGGACGTCCCGGCTGCCCGACCGGGGCCAGGTCGGGGTAGCGGGCCAACAAACCGTGCACGAGGGTGCCCCGGGAGTTGCCGGCGCCGGGATGGACGACGACGCCGGCGGCCTTGTCCACCACCACGACGTGCTCGTCGGCGTGGACCACGTCGATCTCGAGCGCCTCCGGGACCAGCGCGGGCTCGGGGCGATGGGCCTCGATGTCCACCTCCAGCACGCTGCCTTGCTCGACCCGGGTCGCACGGGTGGTGACCGTGCGGCCCCCCAGGCGGACGGCACCCGCGGCCACCAAGTCGGCCACCGCGGCACGAGAGAGCCCGGTCAGGAAGGCCACGGCCCGATCGACCCGCTCCCCAGCCAGCGCCGTAGGCACCTGCTCGTTCATCCGGCCTCCGGCTCGACGAGCCCGGCGTCGTGGCGGGCGGTGAGGGCCAGCAACACCGCGCCGCCGGTGATGGCCATGTCGGCCACGTTGAACACCGGCCACCACTGGAGGTCGATGAAGTCGACCACCGCGCCACCCAGCAGCTCACCGCCGCCGCGCAGCGCCCGGTCCAACAGGTTTCCCACCGCGCCCCCAAGCACCAGGCCGATGGCCAGCCGGGGCCAGACCCCCTGAAGGGCCCGCCCGGCGCGGAGCAGCACGACGACCACGGCCACGGCCACCAGGGCGAGCACCGGGGCGTAGGCCGCTCCGACGCCGAAGGCCGCCCCCGAGTTGAACACCAGCCGCAACCGCAACGTCCAGAACAGATCGATGGTGCGGCCCCCGTCCAGTGCTGCCAGCGCCCACCACTTGGTGGCCTGGTCGACGGCGACGATGACACCGGCCACGGCGACGGCCAGCGCCCACCGATGGCGCCCGACCGGCTTCAGCGCCGGCTGAGCCCCCCGCTCTTGCACCGGACGCACAGGGCTGCGTGAGGGAGGGCCTTCAACCGCTCCTTGGGGATGGCTTCGCCGCACTTCTCGCACACTCCGTAGATGCCCTCGTCGATCTTGGCCAGCGCCCGGTCGATCTCCTCGATCGAGGCCAGCGCCTGGGCCGAGAGGGCGAGATCGCGCTCTCGCTCGACGCTCATGGAATCACCCTGACCCGACTCCTCGTCGAACTGCACGTCACCGGGTTCGCGGTCCTCGGCCAACTGATCGGCCTCGGCCCGCAGTGAGGTGGCGGAACGGGTGTAGGCCTCCCGCTCGGCGAGCAGTTGCTTGCGCTGCGACTCGATGAAGCGATCGGACGCGCCGGAGCGCTCCGTGTCGCTCGTGTCGGTCTTGGTTCCGCTCACCTTGTTCCTCCTCGGCTTGGCCTTGCCCTTCTTCGACGCCCCGCCCCGCCCGGATGACCCGGACGACCTCGCGCCCCGGGACTCCCCGGCCGGCAACCGAGCCACCTTGCCCGGAGCCGCCGACGCTGATGCCCCGCCGGCAGCAGCCCCCGGCTCCCCGCTGCCGCGGGACGTCGCTTTGGGCATCACCGGCCTCCTCTCCGAGGCAAAGGGTGGCGGAAGGTACCACC
>JAHWJR010000045.1:0-2848 GCA_019348335.1 Actinomycetota bacterium | reverse complement strand
CCATGTCCTTCGGCCCCGTGGAGCCCTTCGATCTCGTCGCCCTCGAGGAGCGGGTGCTCGCCCGCTGGAACCAAGCCGACGTGATCGACCACGTGCGACGCCTGCGCAAGGACGGCGAGCCCTGGGTCTTCTACGAGGGCCCGCCCACGGCCAACGGGCGGCCGGGGCTCCACCACGTCTGGCCGCGGGTGTTCAAGGACCTGTACCCCCGGTTCCAGACCATGCGGGGCCGACGCGTCCCCCGCAAGGGGGGTTGGGACTGCCACGGCCTTCCGGTCGAGCTGGAGGTCGAAAAGGAGCTGGGCCTCACCTCCAAGGCGCAGATCGAGGAGTACGGCATCGCCGCCTTCAACGCCCGGTGCCGGGAGTCGGTCTCGCGCTACGTCGGAGACTTCATCGCCTTGACCGAGCGCTCGGGGACCTGGATCGACACGGCCGACGCCTACTGGACCCTCTCGCCCGGCTACATCGAGTCGGTCTGGTGGTTGGTCAAGCAGCTGTGGGACAAGGGACTGCTCTACGAGGGGCACCGCGTGAGCCCGTACTGCCCCCGGTGCGGCACCGCCCTGTCGTCGCACGAGATGGGCCAACCCGACGTCTACCGCGACGTGACCGAACCGTCGGTGTACGTCCGCTTCCCCCTGCGCGACGACGACGCCGACCTGCTGGTGTGGACCACCACGCCGTGGACGTTGGTGTCCAACGTGGCCGCCGCCGTGGGCCCCGACATCGCCTACGTTCGGGTACGTCGGGTGGAGGGCCGCGACCTGGTGATGGCCGAGGACGCCGCCGAGCGGTTCTTCGGCGCCGACGCCCCCTACGAGGTCGTCGCCCGCACCACCGGTGCCGAGCTCGTGGGCCGCCGCTACGAGCGCCCCTACCGGTTCCTGGCCTTCGGCGACGCCGAGGCGGAGCGGGCCGAGCGGGTCATCGCCGCCGACTGGGTGAGCACCGAGGAGGGTTCGGGCATCGTCCACCTCGCCCCCGCCTTCGGCGAGGACGACGCCGCCGCCGGGCGGGAGCACGGCCTTCCGGTGCTGAACCCGGTGGGCCCCGACGGCGCCTTCGACGCCCGGGTCGGGCCATGGGCGGGCGTCCCGGTCAAGCAGGCCGACCGGGCCATCATCGAGGATCTGGCCGCCGCCGGCCTCCTGGTCCGGGAGCAGGAGTACCTCCACAGCTATCCCCACTGCTGGCGATGCTCCACGCCGCTCATCTACTGGGCCAAGACGTCGTGGTTCGTGCGCACCGCCGAGCAGCGCGAAACCCTCCTCGAGCAGAACGAGCGGATCGCCTGGCATCCCGACCACATCAAGCACGGTCGGTTCGGCAAGTGGCTGGAGGGCAACGTCGACTGGGCGCTCTCTCGTGACCGCTACTGGGGCACGCCACTGCCCATCTGGCGCTGCTCGGACGGCCACGACACCTGCGTGGGGTCGTTGGCCGAGCTGGGCGAGCTCGCCGGCGCCGATCTGGGCGAGCTCGACCCGCACCGGCCCGTCATCGACGAGGTCACGCTCACCTGTCCGGCTCCCGGATGCGGCGGCGAAGCCCGCCGTCTGCCCCCCGTCCTGGACGCGTGGTTCGACTCCGGCGCCATGCCCTCGGCCCAGTTCCACTACCCGCGCGAGGGCGAGGAGCCGTTCCGGTCCTCTTTCCCCGCCGACTTCATCTGCGAGGCGATCGACCAGACCCGAGGGTGGTTCTACTCCCTGCTGGCGGTCAACACGCTGGTCTTCGGGTCGACCCCGTACCGCAACGTGGTCTGCCTGGGGCTCATCGTCGACGGCGAGGGCCACAAGATGTCGAAGTCCCGGGGCAACGTGATCGATCCCGCCCACGTGTTCGACACCGCCGGTGCCGACGCCCTGCGCTGGTACTTCTTCTCCGCCGGTCAGCCCTGGACCCCGCGGCGGGTGTCCGAGGACGGCATTCGCGAGGCCACCCGCCAGACGCTGCTGACGCTGTGGAACGTGTACTCGTTCTTCGCCACCTACGCCGATCTCGACGGCTTCGAGCCCGGCGCCGCCGACAACCGCCCTCCCGACCACGTGCTCGACCGCTGGGTGCTGGGCGAGCTGGACGCCACCGTGCGAGAGGTCACCGCCGCCCTCGAGGACTTCGACGCCCTTCGGGCGACGTCCCGCCTGGGCCGCTTCGTGGACGACCTGTCCAACTGGTACGTGCGCCGCTCCCGTCCGCGGTTCTGGCGGGCCTCCGACCCGTCCGCCCACGCCACGCTGCACCGATGCCTGGTGGTCACCGCGGAGCTGCTGGCGCCCTTCTGTCCCTTCCTCGCCGACGAGTTGTGGACCCGCCTCACCGGCGGCCTCTCCGTGCACGCGGCTGACTGGCCACAGGCGTCCGCCCCGGGCGCCGACGGGTTGGCCGAGGAGATGGCCGCTGCCCGACGTCTCGTCGCGCTGGGCCGGGCAGCACGCACCGACGCCGGCGCCAAGGTCCGTCAGCCACTACGACGTGCGCTGCTCCTGCATCCCGGCGTCACGCTCGGCGAGGAGGTCCGCCAGGAGATCCTCGAGGAGCTGAACGTGAAGGCGCTGGAGGAGATCGAGGCCCTCGGCGGTCTGGTGCACTGGAAGGTGGTGCCCAACTTCCGCGCCCTCGGTCCCCGGTTGGGCCCCAAGGTCAACGTGGTGAAAGCGGCCCTGGCCGAGGCCGACGGGTCAGTGGTTCGGGAGGCTCTGGAGCGAGACGGGTTCGCCGAGGTCGCCGGCGAGCGGCTCGACGCCGGCGACGTGGAGGTCCGGGCCGAACGCCAGGCCGACTTCGCCCTTTCCCAGGACGGCACGTGGGCCGTCGCCCTCGACCTGGAGACCGACGACGAGCT
>JAHWJR010000044.1 GCA_019348335.1 Actinomycetota bacterium | reverse complement strand
ACGCCCCCTCGGCGACCTCGGGGCGGGCGCCGGCGCCGGCGCCCTCGAACGCCGCTGCCTTGACCCCTCGCCGGGCGAGCTCGGCCAGGAACGGCACCGGCTGGGCCAGCTCGGCCAGGCCGGCCGCGCCCCGGCGGAGCAGGCTGTCCTCGCCCACCGCCACCGCCGTGACCGCGGCGACCACGCCGGCGGCCACCGCCGGCCGGTCGATG
The DNA here is from genome assembly GCA_019348335.1 of Actinomycetota bacterium. Lineage (GTDB taxonomy): Bacteria > Actinomycetota > Acidimicrobiia > Acidimicrobiales > CADCSY01 > JAHWJR01. The sequence goes on along the minus strand of JAHWJR010000044.1, from coordinate 11,177 downwards.
GCGCCCAGGACGGCGACGTCACGAGCGGTGCCGCGACGGCCCCGCACCTCCACCCGTACCGCACCGACCTGACCCTCACGATGGGGAGGTCGCAGCATGGGCAGGTTGGCGGTGAGGCGATCACGGCGGTTGGCCCCCATCCGGGCGGTGACCCGGGCCACGCCGGGGAACGCCGGCACCAGCAGCAGGGCGTCGGGCGCGCCGGCCCGGTAGCAGTCCTCGCCGCCCACCGGGTCGGGGAACCAGCACAGCTCCCGGCCCGAACCGGCCCGGCGCCGGACCCAGGCGCCGTCGCGCCAGTCGAGGGCCTCGCCCCGCAGCGCCCGGTGGTGCTGGCGGGCACAGGCCGGGCCGCCGGTGCCCACCTTGGCCACGTGCACCTCGTCGATCACGTCGAAGGTGGCGGCGGCGTGGAGGGCGAGCACGCAGCTGAGCCCGGGGGCGAAGCCGGCGCCCACCACCACGGTCCGGTCCCGGTCCCGGGCCTCGCCGTCGAGATCGAGCAGGCCGCGCACGTCGTCGATGTCGTCCGACAGTGACACCACCGAGGTGCCGGCCTCGATCAGGCGCTGGGCCAGCGGGCGGTGCTCCCCCGAGAACAGGGCCAGCACGGCGACGTCGGCGCCGGCGCTCCAGGTGCTGGTCTCGCCGGCGGCCACGCGCCCGGGCTCACCGACCATCGCCGCCACCCGGGCGGCCCGTTCGGCGTCGGCGTCGGCCACCACCACGCGCTCCACCTCGGGCGTCGAGGCCAGCTGGCGGACGGCCCGGGCGCCCACCGCGCCGGCGCCCAGGACTGCGACCCGCACGGGTTAGCGGAAGTCGGGGCCGGAGAGCTCCCTCCACCCTCCGCTCTGGGGAGGCACCCCTCCCGTACCGCGCAGGCGCAGCACGCCGGCGATCACACCGGTGACTCCGAGGGCAAGCAGGGAACGGCGCAAGAAGCTCATCATGGTGGGCCGGCTGGAATCGCACCAGCGATCTCGTCGTCGGCTGCCGGGCGATGCCCGGTCCGACACAGCCCCTCGTCCACCACTGGTCGTACCCCGGACGAGATCGGTCAACCTACCAGTTCACCGCTGGCCAGCCACGGGGTAGAGCAGGGCGATGCCCGACGACGACTCCATGGACGTGCCCGCCGTACTGAAGGCGCTGCGCGCCGCTCTCCCCCTCCAGCAGCGCTCGGCGCTGCAGTACACGCTGGCCAGCGGCGGGATCGTGGGCCTGGCCTTCCAGGGGCTGGCCGACCGCATCTTCGGCTACGCCGAGGACGAGCTGCGCGACGCCCGCCTGCTGGTGGAGAAGATCGTCGGCCTGGGCGGCGACCCGTCCACCGACGTCGCTCCCCTGCGCTGGACGCCGGACGCCGACCAGGCGGTGGACTGGCTGATCGAGTCCGAGCAGGAGACGATCGCCACCCTGCACGCCGTCATCCCCGAGACCGGCGAGGAAGCCCGCTCGGAGGCACTCGAGCACCTGATGGAGCACATGATCCTGCGCAAGCAGTCCCAGGTCGACTTCTTGCTGCGGGCCCGGCGGAGCCCGGAGTAGCCGGTCGGGTCGCTCCGTCGGGTCAGCTCCAGGCCGGCGCCGATCCCCCACTCTCGGCGCCGATGAGGTGCAGGCTCAGGCGCACCTCGGGCTGGATCGACAGGGTCATGACCTTGAACGGCTTCACGCCGTGGTCGCGGATGTCGACGGTGTGCTCGGCGTCGACCAGCAGGCGTCCCCCGTCGATGCGGGCGTTGCAGGTCTCGGTGAACTCTTGGGTCTGGCCGTGGAAGGTGAACGCCCCGGTGACCTTGAAGGTGCCGCCGGTCCCCTCGACGCTGCGGACCTCGTAGCGCACGGTCGGGTGGCGCTTGGCGTTGATCTGCTTGCGCAGGGCCATGTCCTCCAGCCGCTTGCCGGTCTCGAGCTGGGACACGTCGCCCTCGATCCACCCCGTGGTCCCCGGCCCGGGGACCAGCGCGCCGTCGACGACCTCACAGGTCGCCTCGCCCCGCAGACCTTTGATCTCGGCGGTGATCGGGTGCACGCTCGAGTCAGCGGCCACCTGCACGGCACTCTCGTTGGTCCACGTGAACGTCGCCATGGTCTGACACCACCTCCTGTGGCGGCCGGGTGCCGCGTCGCCCGGACGGTAGAGCGCAGGCACTGGAGCCGCCAGTTGCAGCCCGGCGCCGGCGCGGGTTCTAACGTCACGCCCGTGCAGCGCTCAGAGATGCAGGCCGTTCAGCCATGAGCCGCGTGCTCGGCGGCCTGCGGTCCCTGCGCCAGCGGTACCGGCGCGGACCGGTCTCCACCCGCGTCGCCATCCCCCTGGTGCTCCTGGTGTTCGCCCTCGTCTACGGGACGGTCGGCTTCGTCGTGCTCGAGGGGTTCCCCGTGATCGACGCCCTCTACATGACGGTGATCACGCTCACTACGGTGGGATTCGGCGAGATCCAGCCGCTGAGCCCTACCGGCCGCCTCTTCACCATCTCCTTGATCATGGTGGGCGTCGTGGTCGTGTTCGACCTCTTCGCCATGTTCACCAGCCTGGTGGCGAGCGGACACCTCAACAAGATCCTCGGCAGGAGAAGCATGGACCGCAGCATCAAGAGCCTCCGCGACCACTACATCATCTGCGCCTACGGCCGTGTCGGCCGGGCTGCAGCCAAGGAGCTCACCGAACGGGGCGCGGCGGTGGTCATCGTGGAACCCCATGGTGAGCTCGAACCACTGCTCGCCGAGGCCGGGGTCTTCTACATCGTCGGCGACTCCACCCAGGAGGCCGTGCTCGAGCAGGCCGGGATCCGGCACGCCAAGGGCCTCATCTGCGCCGTCGACTCCGACGCCGTCAACGTCTACATCGCCCTCACCGCCAGGGCGCTCAACCCCGAGCTGTTCATCATCGCCCGGGCATCGAGCCCCGAGTCCGTCGACAAGCTGCACCGGGCCGGAAGTGACCGGGTGGTGTCGCCCTACGTCGTCAGCGGGGTCCGGATGGCGTCGATGGCCCTCAACCCCGCGGTTCTGGAGTTCGCCGACATGGTGAGCGTGGCGTCCGACCTCCGGGTGGAAGAGCTCGTGATCGGCGAGGGGTCCCGGCTGGAGGCCCGGACCATCAGCGACGTGTGCGCCCCCTACGAAGGGGTCATGGTGCTGGCGGTGCGCAAGCGGGCCGGCGAGCTGGTGATCCCGCCCAGAGCCGACACCGTGCTCCACGAACAGGACCTTCTGATCGCCGTGGGGCCGGTGGCCGCACTGTCGAAGCTGGCCGAGGAGGCCCTGCGCGAGACCCCGGACCACCGCTCGGCCCCCTGAGGCCAGGGCTCAGTCCTCAGAACGGCCATCCACCATCCACCTGAGTCGACAACCGTCTCCGCCGCCGGACGACCGGTCGTTCCGGCCGTCCGGCAGCGGGACAGTGATTGGCGTTATCGTCGGCGCCCTTCGCGCGCACCGCCACCGCTTCGCTCGGAACGTTCCTCCGCCCGGCGCTGACTGACGATGGCGCTCACGCACTGGCCCTGGTTCCTGTACCCCAGGTCCCGCCACCCTTCGTTCTTGCACTGCTCCTTGGAGGTGGGGGCGTTCTCATCCGGCCGGGTGTTCTGCTGTGTCCCGAAGAAGTAGTACAGGACTCCCTGGTCCCGGTTCTCGCCCACGTCCATGTTGGGCGCCCCGGCGACATAGTCGAGCTTCTTGTCGCCGTCGAGGTCACCGGGCGCGATCACGCTGCGGCCCAGATTGGGCCCGATGTTGCCTGCACCGGGGTCACCCGTCCCCGTCTGAACGTCCGAAGCGGGAAGCTCGAGGGCTGCGAGCAGCGACCCGTCCCTACCGTCGAAGATGTACGAGCCGCCGCTCTGGTTCGTCGCCGCGCCGGCGCCGTGGTGGGGCGAGGAGCCGATGTAGAGGTCGGCAACACCGTCGCCGTTGTAATCGGTCCTGGCCAGGGAGTAGCCGAACTGGCCGCCCAACTCAGGGGTGGGGTCGTTCAAGGCGTACAGGACCGCGCCCGTCTTCCCGTCGAAGACCCACGACCTGCCTTGCGCCGGGTTGGACCCGACCGTGTGGAGGAATCCGTTGCCGTAGACGTCGGCAACACCGTCACCGTTCACGTCCCCGGGGGCGAGCGGCTCGACGATCTGCAGACCGAAACCGGCAGTCGGCTGGACCTCTGGGCTGTCGATGCGACGCAGGAGGCTCCCGTCCTTCCCGCTGTAGAGGTACATGCGCCCCTGTGCGGTCGGGTTCTGCCAGGACCCCGTCGGCCGCCAACCTTGCGGGTCGATGGGGTCGTAGCCCCACGCCGACACCAGTTGGTCGGGGACGCCGTCGCCGTTGACGTCCCCCGGTCCCTGGGCGACGATGCCCAGCTGGCCGCAGTCCTTCTGACAGGTGCCGTCCTCGCCCACGTACCGGTCCTCGGTGGGGGTGGCGAGGGTCCGCAGCAGCGCACCGGTGCGCCCGTCGAAGATGAAGGCTTGCCCCTCGTCTCGCCGACACCCGGGCGCCGGTGAGGCGGCGTCTGCGCACGCCCTCGGGCTGTCGTTGGCCTCAGCACCGACGAGGACCTCAGAGATGCCGTCACCGTTGACGTCACCCGCCGTGCCGACCCACCCGAAGTGGGCCGGGTTGGCTGCCGTGCCCTGCGGCTCAGGGTTGTCGAGCACGTACAGGAGGCGCCCAGTGGCGCCGCTGAACACCCACGCCCGGCCCTGGTTCTCGTTGCAGCCGTTCGGCTCTGGTGTCCCGCACGGTGCCCCCGAACCCGTGTACACGTCGTGACGCACCGAGCCTGCTCCGAGGTCGTCGACCCCGTCACCGTTCACGTCACCGAGGTTGGTGACCGACCATCCGAAACCAGCCCACAGCGGTCGGGTGGGCGGCTCGTGCTGCGGCTCCGGAGAGTCGATCGAGTACAGGACCTGGCGTGTGCGGCCACTGATGGCGTAGACGCGCCCGGCGTTCTCCGCTCCCGGAAGGTTGTGCCGGTAGACGCCGACCCACAGGTCGTTCGCGCCGTCGCCGTTGAGATCACCGGCAGTGGCCAGGCGGTCACCGAAGCGCCCCAGCGCCTGCGGGTCGGGTGACTCCTGGCGTACCACCCGGAACGGACTCGGCAGCTCGGGAGGGGGGGCGGTCGTCGTGGTGGTGGTCGGCGCCGTGGTGGTGCTGGTGGTGGGCGCCGTGGTCGTGGTCGTTTCCTCGGCGTTCGTCGAGATGTCCAGTGACCACCCGCTCCGCACGCTGCAGTTGCTGGGACCTCTGTAGTCGTCCACCACGTAGAGACTCCACGTCCCGTTGGGGTTGGTGCCGTCGAAGATCGACAGCGCCGTGGCCTCGGAGGGGGCGGGAGCCGGGGCGGGGAAGGTGTCGACTGGGACCTGCTCGCCCGGGTCGCCGTTGTCGTTGGTCGGCCGGTAGGTGCCGCTCGACAACTGCGTGTTGACAGGCAGCGAGTCCACCGCCTCGTCGTCCAAGGTGATGCCGATGTTGGAGAACTGGCGGGCGGTAATGGTCCTCTCGTCGTTGGCCCCTCCCACGTCCGAGAGGACGACGACGTTGGCGCCGGTCGGCCCCACCAGGAGCATGTCGATGTCCTCGGGGTAACGGAAGTCCAACCCCGCGCCCGGCGAGCAGTCGAAGCCGTGCAGGGTCAGGTTGACGTCGGTGATGGCACCGACCAGCCCGGAGACAGCGACGTTCGAAGGGTACGGAGCACCAGGCCACGGAGCGTCTTGGACGGCAATGGGAATGGTGATGGGTTCCGTGTTGGCGAAGCGGATCTGCCCCTCAGCCGGCAGGAGCAGCAGTTGCGAAGTGACCGCGACCAAAGCCAGAGCCACCACCAACCTCGCGCGCGTCTTCATGTGTTCCACCCTTCTTCTTCGGGTTCCGTTTCCACTCTGAGAGCGGTCCCATGGGTCGACACCACCACGTCTCTTGGGGCCCGTCGCCGTTAGGTTGTCCCCGCATGTGCCATCGGCGGCGAAGGTATAGCACGGTTGCACCCATTTGTCGCCGGTGCCCAGAACGCCCCGCGCGGGCAGACTCACGGGCGTGTGATCGGCCGGCGTAGTCCGTCCGCCGGCGACCGAGCGACGTGCTCACCTCATCACCGGGCGTGAGTGGGCCTTGCGTGTCGGGCAGGATTCCGGGAGGACGCCATCGGGAACACGGAGTCCATGGGTCTTCTCGAAATCATCCTCGTGGTGCTGCTCGTCGTCGTGCTGCTCGGCGCCTTCTCCGGGTACGGAGGCGGTGCCTACCGCACGCCGGGGATCGGCCTCGGCGCCATCCTGCTGATCATCCTGCTCGTCGTGCTGCTCACCTGATCAGCACCACCGAGCGCTGGTCGAGGTTGCCGAGCCGCCTCAGCGCGACAGGCGGCGGCGGCGGACGTGCACGTGGTACCGCAGTGAGTCGACCGGCGCCACGAACATGAGCAGGAGAGTGAACAGCTCCAAGCGCCCGAGGAGCATGTAGAAGACCAGCACGCCCCGCGAGGCGCGGTCCACGTTGAGGTACGTGGTGGTGGGGCCGACGTCACCGAGCGCCGGGCCGTAGGCCCCGATGGCCGAGGTGATGGCGCTGGCCCCCGTCACGAGGTCGGCCCCGAGCGCAGCGAGCAACACCGTGCCGACCACGGCCAGTACCACGTACAGCACGGAGAAGCCGACGATGCGGCTCACGATGGGGTCGGCGACCACCTGGCCGCTCAGCTTCACCGGCAACACGGCACTCGGGTGCAGCAGGTGGCGCATCTCCCGCCGGGCGTGAGCGACCATGACCTGGACGCGGAACAGCTTCATGGCACCCGAGGTCGACCCGGCCATGCCTCCGCTCACCATCAAGCCGAGCACGACCAGTTGTCCGGCGGCCGGCCACAGGGCGAAGTCCACGGTGGCGTACCCGGTGGTCGACATGGTCGCCACCACGGTGAAGGCGGCACCGCGGAGGGCGCTGACCACGCCGAGGCCGGTGGTCTGGTCGAGCGCGAGGACCACCGTGACGAAGGCGATGGCCACCGCGATGACGGTCACGAAGGTCCGCAACTCGGACGACTGCGCCAGCGCTCTCGGGCCCATTCCCCGCAGCACCTGCCACCACAGGGCGAAGCTGACGGCGCCGGCGAACATCGACACGATGAGCACGCCCTCGACCACGACCGAGTCGAAGGCGGCGATGGAGGCGTCGTAGTTCGAGAAGCCCCCGGTGGAGACCGTGGTCATGGCGTGGGCAACGGCGTCGTAGGGAGAGAGCCCGCTGAGGAGCAGGGCCACCACGATGAGCACGGTGAGCCCGAGGTAGACCAACCAGAGCCGGCGGGCGGTGTCGCGCACCCGCGGCGCCAGGCGGTCCGAGGTCGGGCCCGGGCTCTCGGCCCGCAACAGCTCGAAGCCGCCCACGCCGAGCAGGGGCAGCACCGCCACCGCCAGCACGATCACGCCCATGCCGCCGTACCACTGCGTGGCCTGGCGCCACAGCAGCAGGCCGGCGCCGTTGCCCTCGATGGGAGTGAGCACCGTGGCGCCGGTCCCGGTGAAGCCCGACACCGACTCGAACAGCGCGTCATCGAACGCGGGCAACATGCCGGACCACCAGAACGGCAGGGCCCCCACGGCCGAGATGGCGATCCAGGTCCAGCCGACGGCGGCGAAGGCAGAGGCCGCCGACACCCGGTCCGGGGAGCGAGTCCCCTTCCACAGCCCCACGCCGACCACGGCGCTCAGCAGCGCCGGCACGGCCAGGGCCACCACGGCGTCGTCGTCGGTGACCAGCTCGACCGCGGCACACACCGCCAGACCCACCGCCGTGAACACCAGGGCGAAGCCCACCACGTTGGCCACGGCGCTCACGGGGCGGCGGTCACCGAGCTCGAACGTCTGAGCCGCCGACGCCCGGTGCCGGGCCGCGAGCGTGCTCATCGCCGACGCACCCGGGCCCGCCTCGACTCGCGCCCCGCCCCGGTGAGGATGGTCGCCCCGCCCACCACCACCGGTGAGATCTCGAGCCGTCCGGCCACGGTCAGGGCGGCGAACACGAGCAGCGCCGCATCGGGGAGCCCGCCGGCACGGGGGAGCTCGCCGGCGCCGGGAGTGAAGTCGCCGAGCCCCGGGCCGAAGGTGGCCAGAGCGCTCACCGCGCCGGTCATGGCCCCGGGAAGGTCGACGCCGGCGACGGCCAGCGCCACCGCACCGCCGCCGGCGAGCAGCAGCCATGCCACCTGGTAGCCGACCATCTGCCCCAGCAGGGTCTCTTCCACGGTGGTCCGACCGACCTTCACCGCCACCACCGAGCGGGGCCGCAGCTGCCGCACGACCTCACGGCGCACGAACCCCGTCAGCACCATGGACCGCACCACCCGAAAGCCCCCGCCGGCAGCACCCGACATGGCGCCCATCCCGGCCAGCAACACCAGGAGCACCTGGGACCCCGACGACCAACCACCCCAGCCGCCGACCGTGTGGCCGGTGGTGGAGACGGCCGAGGTGGCGGCGAACACGGCGTGACGGACGCTCTCGTGGGTCAGTCCCCCGGCGGGCGCCGTCCACCACACCAGGAGCGCGGAGGCCAGCACGATGACGGTCCCGTAGGCGCGCAGCTCGAACGATCGTCGGAGGGGTTCCATCCGGCCCCGTACGGCCGAAAGCACCAGCACCAGGTTGGTGCCGCCGAGCACCATGCCGCCGGCCGTCACCCACTCGACCCGGGCGGAGTCGAAGAAGTTGATCGAGCCGTCGTGGTTGCCGAAGCCGCCGGTCGAGATGGTGGTCATGGCGTAGGTGACGGCGTCGAAGGGGCCCATGCCGGCCAGGAGGAACAGGGCGATGCCGGCGGCGGAGAGCACCAGGTAGCCGGAGGCCAGCCGGCGGGCCACCGCCGCGATCCGTGGCGACCGCAGCGCCAGACGGCGCCGGTCGGCACCGACGCGCGACTCCTCGAGGCCACCCACACCGAGCGACGGGAGCACCGCCACGACCACCAGCACGGCTGCGAGACCGCCGAGCCACTGCGTGTAGGCCCGCCACAGCAGGACGCCGCGCGGCTGGTCCTCGATGTCGGCGAGCACCGAGAGGGCGGTGGTGGTGAACCCGGTGGTCGACTCGACGACTGCGCGGTTGACGCTGTCGAAGGTCCCGCACGCCAGGTAGGTGGCGGCGCCGACACCGATCAGCAGCATCCAGCCGGTGAGCACGGCGGCGTGCACGGATGCCGTGCGCAGGCTGGCCGGCACCCCGCAGCGGCGCCACAGCAGCCCGCCGGCGGCCAGGCAGAGCAGTGCCGTCGCTGCCAAGGGAAGCAGCGCCCGCCCGTCGTCGAGCACGGCCAGCGCCGACGCCACCGCAAGGCCCGCCCCGCACGCCACCAGGGTGCGGGCGGCGACGTAGCCGGCGGTGGACGGGACTTGACGACCCGTCGGCTGCAGCGACCCGGGGCCGTCCGTGGCCGTGGTGGCAGTCAGCCGGCGCACCCCGCCGGCCTAACCGAACACCCGGCGAACCTCGTCGACCGCGTGCGGCATGGCGAACACCACCACGTCGTCGTGGTTTCGCAGATCGCTGCGCCCCCGGGCGATGGACACCTTGCCGTCGCGCACGATGGCGCCCAGCAGCACGTCCTTGGGAAGTCGGAGCTCGGACACCAGGGAGCCGTCGGCCGGGCTGCCCTCGACCACGCTGAGCTCCAGCACCTCGACGTCGCCCTCGAGGAAGGTGGTCACCTGGGTCACGCCACCGCGCACGAAGCGCAGCACGCCGTTGGCGCTGGCGGTGCGGGGCGAGAGGGCCACGTCGATGCCCGCCTCGTCGAGCAGCCGCAGCAGCGAGAGCCGGTGCACGACGGCGATGGTCTCGCCGGCGCCCTCGAGCTTGGCGAACAGGCAGGCGAGGATGTTGGCGTCGTCCTCCCCGGTGAGGGCGGCGACCACGTCGGTGCGGCCCACGCCGACGTCGGCGAGCAGGTCGGCGTCGGTGATCTCGCCTTCGATCACCAGGGCCTTGCTGAGCCTCTCGGCCAGCTGACGGGCCCGCTCCGGGTCGCGTTCGACGATCGTCACATCGGCGCCCGACTCCACCAACCGGGTGGCCACGAGCTCGGCGGTGCGGCCCCCGCCCAGCAGCATGATCCGCTTGAGCGACCGCCGCTCGATGCCCAGCACCTCGGTCAGCTGGCGCCCGGCCCGCTTCTTGGTGAGCACCCGCACCAGGTCGTTGACCTCGAGCCGGTGGTCTCCTCGGGGGATGATGGTCTGGCCCTGGCGGGTGATGATGCCGAACAGGAAGTCCCACTCCGGCTCGTAGCGGCGGGCGATGTCCGACAACGTCTGGCCCACCACCGGACTGTCGGGCGTGAGGCGGGCGCCGATCACCACCACCTCGCCGCCACCCATCTCGGCGACGTCGATGGCACCGGGGTACTCGAGCAGCTCGAAGATCTCCTGGGCGGTCTCCTCGTCCGGGTCGATGACGAGGTCGATGCCCATGGCGGCGTGAAGACCGTCCGCCCCCCGTTCCCGCAGCTCGCGCTCCTCGAGCCGTGCGATGGTGCGGTGTGCTCCGGCCTGGTGGGCGAGGAAGCAGGCCACCAGGTTGACCTCGTCGGTGCTGGTGACGGCCACGAAGACGTCGCACCGGGCGATGCCCGCCTCTTTGAGCGTGCTCGGCTGCGTCCCGCTGCCCGCCAGGGTCAGCACGTCGAGCCGCTCGGCCACGTCGGCCAACCGCCGCCCGTCGGGGTCGATCACCACCACGTCGTGGCCCTCCCGACTCAGCCGCTCAGCCAGGTACGAGCCGACCTCGCCGGCGCCCACGACGATCACATGCACGGCACAAGCCTGGCCCAAGTGACGCCCTCGGTGCGTGCCGGGCTCCGGTGGTGGCCATGGACCGTCCCCGGACGTTTCCACGGAAACGTCTTCTGCTTCGCGCACTGTTCCAGTGCCTTGCGCACCAGCGCTCCCTGCGACGGCGTGAGCCGGGCCTGGAGCACCATGGAGCCGCCCTCGTCGCGGCGCCACCGCAGTGACCGCTCGTCGTGGATGCGGTTGGCCTCGTCCACCTCGTCGGCGCGCTGCGCGTTCCGGCACACCCGTCAGCGGAGGTCGGCGTCGTAGACCTCGTCCGCTGGCAGGCTCAACAGTCGCTCGGCCATCTCCTCCTTGAGCTGCTGGGCGCGAGCGG
>JAHWJR010000226.1 GCA_019348335.1 Actinomycetota bacterium | reverse complement strand
AGGTCGGAGACCTTGCTCAGGCCGTACTTCTCCGCCGTCTCGGCGGTGACGACCAGGGCGTTCTGGTCCTGGGCCTGCGAGGGCTCCAGCAGCTCGAGCCCTTCGGGCAGCAGCTCCTCGATGCGCTCGACGCCCTCCTCGGGCGACACCGACTCGGCGTCGGGGTCGAGGTGGACGAGCAGGCTCTGGATGTACTCGGGCACGATGTCGAGCCGGCCGCCCTCGATGGCGGGGAACACCACCTGCTCGCGCGACCCGAGGTTGTCCTCGACGGTCACGTCGTAGCCGGCGGCCCGCAGGGCCTCGGCGTACATGTGCCCCAAGACCTGGCTCTCGGTGAAGTTGAAGGTCCCGACCGTCAACGAACCCGACCCCTCGGAGGACTCCTCGTCGAGCAGGCCCTTGCCCTCGAGGTAGTCGCGGGCCACCGTTGCCGGGTCCTCCTTGTCGTCGTCGACGCGGCGGTTGAGCTCGGTGACGTCCTCGGTGGTGAGCTCGGCCGACACCCCGTTCAGCACCTCGGCGGCGCCCTCGTCGACGGCCTCGCTGCGCACCAGGGGGACGATGTTCTCCGAGCCCTGGAGGCCCTCGTCGTCCTCGAGCACGACCCAGTCGTTGGCGGCGATGGCGCCCACCGTGGAGAACAGCAGGGCGATGTCGATGTCGCCCTGGCGCAGGGCCGTCACCGTGACCGCGCCCGGCTCCAGGGGCTGGAAGCGGAACTCGGTGGCGGCGGTCTCGCCCGACTCGCCGGAGTCGCCGCCCCCCGTCTCGGCGCCGTCCCGGTCGGAGTCGGTGCAGGCGGCGGTGGCCAGGAGGAGGGCCAGGACCAGGCCGAGGAGGATGCGGGGGCGTGTTGCTGCCATTGAGAGTGCCTTTCGGGTTGGTCGTTGTTCAGATGGGCCGGGGCACGGCGGCCTCGGCCCGTTGGTCGGAGGTGAGCCGGCGCCGGAGCGCCTGGGGAGTCAGTGCCCGCTGCACCAGGGCCAGCCCCAGCTCGGTGGCCAGGGCGAGCACGGCGACGGCGACGGCACCGGCGAACACGTCGACGTTGTCGCCGGTCCGCAGCCCCAGCAGGATCAGGGCGCCGAGGCCACCGTAGCCCACCAGCGCGGCCAGGGTGGCGGTGGCCACCACCTGGACGGCGGCGGTGCGGACCCCGGCCATGACCAGGGGCACGGCCACCGGCAGCTCCACCCCGCGGAAGACCTGGCGACCGGTCATGCCCATGGCCCGGGCCGCCTCCCTGGTCTCGGCGTCGACCTCGCGGATGCCCACGTAGCTGTTGGTGACCATGGGTGGGATGGCGAGCAGGGTCAGCGCCACCAGGGTGGGGGTGGTGCCGATGGAGGAGAGCTGGAGAGCGATCACGAGCACGGCGAAGGAGGGCAGGGCCCGGCCCACGTTGGAGACGTTGACCGCCACCACCCCGCCGCGACCCAGGTGGCCGAGGGTGAGCCCCAGCGGAAGGGCCATGGTCATGGCCATGGCCAGGGCGGCGGCGGAGACGACGAGGTGCTCCCAGCCGAGGTGCACCAGCCCACTGGCACCTCGCCAGTTGGCCCGGTCGCCGAACCAGGCCACGACCTCCCCCAGCAGCTCCACCTCGGACTCCCGGCGCCCGTCAGCCCTGGCGCCTGGCCCAGGGCGTCAACCGCTGCTGCACGCCGAGCAGGGCCAGGTCGGCGACGGCGGCGATGGCCACGGAGAGGGCTGATCCCACGGCCAGCGGCGTGCGGAAGTCCCGGTTGAGGCCGTCGAGGATGAGCTGGCCCAGCCCGCCGTGGCCGATGAGGGCGGCCACGGTGACCAGCCCGATGGTGGTCACGGTGGCGATGCGGACGCCGGCCACGATGCTCGGCAGGGCCAGGGGCAGCTCCACCGCGACCAGTCGCCGCACGCCGCCGTAGCCCATGCCGGTGGCCGCCTCGACGACCTCCGGTGGCACCCCGTCGAGGCCGGCGACGATGTTGCGCACCAGGATGAGCAGCGTGTAGCTGACCAGGGCGACGAGGGCGGTGGTGCGGGACAGCCCCGTCCACGGCACCAGCAGGGCGAACAGCGCCAGGGACGGGATGGTGTAGAGGATCCCGGTCCCCACCAGCACCGGCGGGTAGAGGCGGCGCCAGCGGCGGGCGGCCAGGGCCAGGGGCATCGACAGGGCCAGCCCGATCAGGACGGCCAGGACGGTGAGCTCCACGTGCTCTCGCAACAGCTCGAACACCAGCTCCCGGTGTGACCGGACCCACGCCCAGTCGACCCAGGGCTGCGCCGGCACGGCGCCGTTCTAGCCCGCCGGCAGCCGGGGTGGCGAGGCGGCGGCGGTAGCGTCCGCCCCGGTGATCCGGCTCGAGCACCTGACCAAGCGCTTCGCCGGCGGACGGGTGGCGGTCGACGACCTCACGCTGGAGGTCGGCGAGGGGCAGCTGTGCGTCCTCGTCGGCCCGTCGGGGTCGGGCAAGACCACGACCATGAAGATGGTGAACCGCCTGGTCGAGCCCACCAGCGGACGGATCCTGCTCGACGGCGAGGACGTCACCACCGCCGACCCCGTCCGCCTCCGCCGGCGCATCGGCTACGTGATCCAGCAGATCGGCCTGTTCCCCCACCAGACCGTCGCCACCAACGTCGCCACCGTGCCCCGGCTGCTGGGCTGGGACCGGCGCCGGACCGACGAGCGGGTCGACGAGCTGCTCGAGCTGGTGGGCCTCGACGCCGCCGAGTTCCGCGACCGCTACCCCCACCAGCTCTCCGGTGGGCAGCGCCAGCGGGTGGGCGTCGCCCGGGCGCTGGGCGCCGACCCGCCCGTGCTGCTGATGGACGAGCCGTTCGGCGCCATCGACCCCATCACCCGGGAGCGCCTGCAGAACGAGTTCCTCCGGCTCCAGGCCGAGCTGCGCAAGACGATCGTGTTCGTCACCCACGACGTGGGCGAGGCGGTGAAGCTGGGTGACACCATCGCCGTCCTCGCCCAGGGAGGCAGGCTCGCCCAACACGACGTCCCCGCCGCCATCCTGGGCCGGCCGGCCAGCGAGTTCGTGGCCGAGTTCGTGGGCGCCGACCGGGGCCTGAAGCGCCTGGAGGTGACGCCGGTGGGGGTGGCCGAGCTCACCCAGCCGCCGCTCGTGTGCGCCGGCGCCCCGCTCGCCGACGCCCGAGCGGCCATGGAACGCGCCGGCGACGACTACGCCGTGGTGGTCGACGGCGATCGGTCGCTCCGGGGCTACGTCACCCGAAAGCGGGTGGACGGGGACGGCGTGGTCGAGGACCGGGCCCTGCCGGTCGAGGCCCGGGTGAGCTCCGGAGGGACCCTCAAGGACGCCTTGTCGCAGCTGCTGCTGTCCGACGCCGGCTGGGTCGCCGTGGTCGACGGCGAGCGGTT
>JAHWJR010000043.1 GCA_019348335.1 Actinomycetota bacterium | reverse complement strand
GGCTCTACGAGCTGCACGCCTCCGGCACCTACGACCTCATCGTCGTCGACACCCCGCCCACCCGCCACGCCCTCGACTTCCTGGCCGCGCCCCAGCGCATGGCCGACTTCTTCTCCAGCCGTCTCCTGCGCTGGCTGCTGGCGCCGTACCGCAGCCGGCTGGTCAACGCCGCCTCCCGGCCCTTCTACCAGCTCGCCGACCGGCTGCTGGGCTCGGCGTTCCTGCAGGACATCGCCGAGTTCTTCATCCTCTTCCAGTCGATGTACGAGGGGTTCATCGAGCGGGCCCAGGCGGTGGAACGGGTGCTCGGCGACCGCCGGACCACCTTCGTGGTGGTCACCACCCTCGAGGCGGCTCCGGCCGACGAGGCGACGCGCTTCATCGCCGCCCTGGCCGACCGGCGGCTGCACCTGGGGGCGGTGGTGCTCAACAAGGTCCTGCCCGTGGGGCTGCTCGATCCCGAGGCCACCGCCGCGGCTCGTGCGCTGCGGTCCCGCCCGGGCGAGCTGGCCGACGAGCTCCTGGCTGACGCCGGCGTGGCCGAGGCCCTGCTCGGCGCTCCCTCGGCCGAGCCGGCCGACCGGACGCTGGTGGCCCGGGTGCTGGGCGAGCTGGGGGAGAGCTTCTTGAACTTCCAGGTGGTGGCCACGCGCGAGGCCGAGCAGCGGGCGGAGCTGGGGGTGGGCGCCGAGGTGGTCACCGCCGTGCCCTCGCTGGAGACCGACGTGTTCGACCTGTCCGGGCTGCTCCGGCTGGGCCGCCAGCTCTGGGGTGGCGAGGGCGCCGGCCGGTAGCGCCGCATCGCCCGGACGTCACCGGGCGTACCATGGCGCTGGTGCTCGACTACCACCTGCACCTGTGGGAGCACGGCCCTCGTCCCCTCGAGGCCACCGTCGAGCAGGTGGCCGCCTACTGCGAGGCGGCCACCGCCGCCGGGGTGACCGAGATCGCCCTGACCGAGCACCTGTTCCGCTTCCGCCAGGCCGACGCCGTGCTCGGGGGCTGGTGGGACGACCACCGCCCGCCGGCGCTGGTCGACGCCATGGGCCGGTGGTGGGCCAGCGAGCAGGGCGGCGACCTCGACCAGTACGTCGAAGCGGTGCTGGCGGCCAAAGCGGCGGGACTGCCGGTGGTCCTCGGCCTGGAGGTCGACCACTACCCCGGGCGCATGCACCAGGTGGCCGAGCTGCTGGCCGGTTACCCCTTCGACGTGCTGCTGGGCTCGGTGCACTGGCTCGGACCGTGGGGGTTCGACAACCTGGCCGACGAGGCCTTCGCCGCCGAGTGGGACGCCCGTAGCGTGGACTCGGTGTGGGACGCCTACACCACCTCGCTCGAGGAGCTGGCCGACTCGGGCGTGTGCGACGTGCTGGCTCATCCCGACCTGTGCAAGGTCACCGGCCGGCGGCCCGAGGTGCCCGACGAGTTCCACGCCCGCATGGCCGAGGCGGCGGCCCGCTCGGGCATGGCCGCCGAGGTGTCCTCCGCCGGCTGGCGCAAGCCGGTGGGCGAGGCCTACCCGGCGCCACCGCTGCTGGACCGCTTCCGCCGGGCCGGGGTGGCGGTCACCACCGCCTCGGACGCCCACGGCCTGTCGCGGGTTGCCGAGCGCCGCGGCGAATTGGCCGGCCTCCTCGCCGCCGCCGGCTACGACGAGTTGGTGGCCTACGCCGGGCGCCGGCCCCGGCCGGTGCCGCTCGCCGGGGCGCCGGCGCCGGGCAGCGATGGCGCGGCAGCCGCCCCGCCCGCCGGCCGTCCGCCGGCGAGCCCGGTCAGGAGGGCCTGATGGCAGGAATGGCCGAGCTCGCCCGGCTCCATGCCGGCCTCGA
Source organism: Actinomycetota bacterium (assembly GCA_019348335.1). Taxonomy (GTDB): domain Bacteria; phylum Actinomycetota; class Acidimicrobiia; order Acidimicrobiales; family CADCSY01; genus JAHWJR01. Next base: position 9,586 of record JAHWJR010000043.1, on the reverse strand, counting down.
CGGGCCCAAGCTGGCCCACCTCCACCGGTTGGTGGCCTCGTGGGGACCCCTCGCCGACCTGTGCTTCGCCGACCTGCTGCTGTTCCTGCCGCTGGCCGGCGAGGAAGGGCGCCGGTTCGTGGTGGCCGGGCAGGTGCGACCCAGCACCAACCAGACGGTGTACCGCCACGACTTCGTGGGGGAGGTGGTCGACGAGGCGGAGCGACCCCTCGTGGCCCAGGCCTTGCGCAGCGGAGCCATCGCCGAGGGCGAGGCCCACCTGGCCAGCCAGCGCGAACGAGTGCGCGTCCTGACCATCCCCGTGCGCTGGGAAGGCGAAGTGATCGCCGTGTGCAGCCGGGAGTCGGCCCTTGCCTCGGCCCGCCAGCCCGGCGAGCTGGAGCGCATCTACCTCTCGGTGTTCCAGCGGTTCGCCGCCATGATCGCCGCCGGCTCGTTCCCCTTCGCCGCCGAGGACGCCGAGACCGAGGAGGCGCCCCGGGTGGGCGACGGGGCCCTGGTGCTCGACGCCTCCGGCTGTGTCGAGTACGCCTCGCCCAACGCGGTGTCGGCGTTGCACCGGCTGGGCGTCCACCGCAACGCCCAGGGCAAGCAGTTGGGGAACCTGGGCCTGGAGGAGGTGGCGGTGCGCACCGCCTTCGCCATCGGCGGTCCGGTCACCGAGGAGATCGAGCGGGGTCCCGACATCACCGTGGTGCTGCGCTGCCTCCCTCTGCTCGACGGGCAGCGGCCGACGGGGGCCCTCCTGCTCCTGCGGGACATCTCCGAGCTCCGTCGCCGCGATCGTCTGCTGGTCTCCATGGACGCCACCATCCGGGAGATCCACCACCGGGTGAAGAACAACCTCCAGACCATCTCCTCCCTGCTGCGCCTCCAGGGTCGGCGCCTGACCTCGATCGAGGCCAAGCAGGCCATCGAGGAGTCGGTCCGGCGCATCCGCTCCATCGCCCTGGTGCACGAGACACTCTCCCAGGAGGGCGGCGGCGAGGTGCCGTTCAACGACATCGTGCGGCCGCTGGTGCGCATGGTGGAGGAGAGCCTGGTGTCACCCGACCGCCAGGTGCGGTTCCGGGTGGAGGGGGACGCCGGCCGGGTTCCCGCCCGGGTGGCGACGCCGCTTGCCGTGGTCGTGACCGAGCTCCTGCAGAACGCCGCCGACCATGCCTTTCCCCTGCCGGCAGCGACGCCCGAGGCACCGGAGGACGCGTCGGCGACGGTGGAGCCGCCGCCGGTGGGATCGGTGCTGGTCCATCTCGACAACGACGGCGAGGAGTTGGCCGTGCGGGTCGTCGACGACGGGGTGGGGCTGCCCCCGGGCTTCGCCCTGGAGGACGCCAGGGGACTGGGGCTCTCCATCGTGCGCAGCCTGGTCACCACCCAGATCGAGGGGTCGATCTCCATGCGCACCCCGGCCGGCGCCGACATCGGCGAGGGGCGCGGCCCGGGCACGGTCGTGGACCTGCGGGTCCCGCTGACCGTCCCTCAGTACACGGGACGCTAGGAAGGGCTCAGGAAGCCCGGCGCTGGGCCTGGAGCCGCTGCTTGCGCAGCGCTCGCCGCTCCTCCTCGGAGGCGGCTCCCCACACGCCGGAGTCCTGGTTGGTGGCCAGGGCGAACTCCAGGCACTGGAACTGGACCGGGCAGGTGCGGCACACCGCCTTGGCCGCCTCGATCTGGGAGACGGCGTCTCCGGTGGTGCCCACGGGGAAGAAGAGGTCCGGGTCGGTGCTGCGGCACGAGGCGTCGTGCCGCCATTCGTCCACCGCCCACGACTCGTCCCGGGTCAACGCCAGCGTCACCGCACCCCTCCCGACCACATCGTGACCATGTTCACATGAGGAAGCCCCTCGAACGTGCCGGGAAGCTACTTCGGCCGGCGAGCGCTGCGCAAGGGTCGCCAGCCGTTTGCCCCGAGCGCGCTCGTCAGGGCACGACGAGGCGGAGCACGTCGGGGTGGTGGCGGAACACCAGCTCCTCGACCTCCCCCAGGTAGTCGCCGTCGACCTGGTACGGGAACGGCCCGTGCCCTCGGACCCGCACCTCGTCGAGGTCGGTGCGGTAGTCGGTGTGGCGGTGACCCCGGGCCAGCCGGCCCGAGCGGAGCGCCGAGCCGGCCACGCTGAGGATGGTGGGCAGCGACAGCGACCGGAGCGTGAACATCACCAGGGCCCGCTCGAAGGTGGCGTCCGGCGACACGTGCAGGGCGGTGTTGCCCAGGTAGGTGTAGGGGTTGGTGTTGAAGCACAGGGCGAAGTAGGCGTCGTCGACCACCACGCCACCGGGGAGGTGCACCGCGAACCGGGGCCGGGTCCGGTCGTAGTGGCGGAACCACGTGGTCAGGGAGGCGTAGACGTAGAGCGGGTGGCCGGCGTAGCGCTTGATGCCCGACCGGCGCTCCACCTGGCTGACCACGGCGGCGTCGAAGCCCACGCCGGTGTGGAACAGAAAGAAGCGGCCGTTGACCGAGCCCAGCCCCACCCGGCGGAAGGCCCGCCGGGACAGGGCCTCGAGCAGGGTGGCCGTGGCTTCGATGGGGTCGTTGGGGATCTCCAGCGTCCGGGCGAAGACGTTGGTCGACCCGCCGGGAAGCACCCCGAGGGCGGTGTCGGTCCCGGCAAGCCCGTTGGCCGCCTCGTTCAGCGTGCCGTCGCCGCCGAGCACCACGACGGCGTCGGCGCCCTCGGCCGCCGCCCCCTGGGCCAGACGGCTGGCATGGCCGCGCCGGGTCGTCTCGGCCACGGTGACGTCGTGGTCGGCAGCCAGCGCCTTGTGGATGACCACCCGGCCACGTGGGGTCACGGAGGACGCTGCGGGGTTGACGAGGAGGAGGAGGTTCGCGGGCGAGACGGTAGCAGTCGCCCCGCTGAGCCGGGGGCGGCCCCTCCGGCGGCGGTCGTCGCACTAGGGTCGTCGGCGTGGGCAGCGAGCGGCCCGCACCGCGCCGAACCGGTTCTGTCGACCGCCGCCGGCTGCTGGTGGGGATGGGGTTCACCGCCGCCAACGTGGCCCTGGTCCGGGCCCTCCCGCCGCTTCCCTCCGCGGGGGCTCGCCGGCGCCGGCCCACCCCGGTGGCGACCGAACCGGTCACCGTCGAAGGGGCCTTGGGCCCTCCCGCCCCCGGGCACGTCCACGACGTGGTGGTGGCCGGAGGACGGGTGATGGACCCGGCGTCGGGCTTCGACGCCACGGCCGACGTGGGCATCGACGGCCACACCGTCACCGCCATCCGCCCGCGGTCCGGCGAGCCGTTGGCCGGCCGGATCACGCTCGACGCCACTGGTCTGGTCGTGGCGCCCGGCTTCGTCGACGTCCTCTCCTACGACCCCAACCCCGTGGGCAGCTGGCTCAAGATCGCCGACGGCGTCACCACCAACCTGGGGATGCACGGCATCAACTCCGACCCCGAGCCGTGGTTCGCCCGGTGGTCGAACGAGGGCTGCCCCACCCACTTCGGCGGCGCCTTCGACGACCCCTGGGCCCGGGCCCGGATGGGCATCGCCCCCGACCAGGCCGCCACCGCTGACCAGGTGCGGCAACTGGCGGACGAGGCCGAGGCGGCGCTGGCGGCCGGTTGGATGGGCATCGACGTGGAGCCCGAGTACACCCCCGGTATCGACGCCGCCGAGATCGACGCCCTCGGCCGGGTGGCGGCGGCGGCGGGTGTCCCCCTGTTCTTCCACGGTCGCTACTCCGACGTCGAGCCGCCGGGCACCAACGCCGAGACCCTGGACGAGATCCTCGGCACCGCCCGGCGCACCGGGGCGGCGGTGCACGTGCAGCACATCGTCAGCACCGGCGGCACCTTCTCCATGGAGCAGTCGTTGGCCACCCTCGAGGCGGCGAGCGACGAGGGTGTCGACGTGACCGCCTGCACCTACCCCTACGACTCCTGGGCGACGTACCTGGGCTCGCCCCGCTTCGCCGCCGGGTGGCAGGAGCGCTTCCGCATCGACTTCGGTGACCTCCGCCTCCCCGGGGGCGAGCAGCTGACCGCCCGGACCTTCGAGCGCTACCGGGCCGAGAACCGCCTCGCCGTGGCCGACGCCATCCCCGAGGACGACGTCCGGCGGGCGCTGGCCCACCCGCTGGTGATGATCGGCAGCGACTCCATCATCGAGCCTGATGCCGAGAACCACCCGAGAGGCGCGGGGACCTTCGCCCGGGTCCTGGGCCGCTACGTGCGCGAGGAGGGCCTGCTGTCGCTCATGGAGGCGCTGGCCAAGATGACCGCCGACCCTGTCGCCCGCCTCGAGCGTGGCGCTCCCGCGCTCCGGCGCAAGGGCCGGCTCCAGATCGGCGCCGACGCCGACGTCACCGTGTTCGACCCGTCGACGGTCACCGACCGGGCCACGGTGGAGGACCCGGCACGGCCCTCGACCGGCGTGGAGTGGGTGCTGGTCGCCGGGCGGGTGGTCAAGAGCCCCGCCGGCGTGCACCGAGACGAGCTGCCCGGGCAGGCCGTGCGCCGGGAGGGGTGACCGCTGGGTCGGGGCACGGCCTCACCGTTTACGCTCTGCGGTGACGCACGGGGAGGAGACTCGGCATGCCCGCACCGCTCGACGTCCAGGAGGCACTGGGGCTCGATGGGGCTCCCGTCGCCATCGCCTTCCTGGCGGAGCCGCCGCCCGGCGTGGCCCGCTGGGAAGACGGCCCCGTCGCTGCCGGCTGCGCCTTCTGGCGCCATGCCCGCAACGGCCGCGCCTTCTACACGGTCCCCGCCGACCACCACAACTGCGCGGTGGGCAGCCACGTGCACGGCATCACCCTCCCCGACGACCGGGCCGCGGAGCTCGCGGAGACCCTCGGGCTCATGGCCTCGGCCGGCTACGTCGACCCCGCCGAGGTGCCGGGCATCCCGACGGTGAGCGAGCCTCCTGGCGTGGTGGCCTACGCGCCCGCCGCCACCGCCCCGTTCGCGCCGAGCGTCGTGGTGGTGGCCGCCACCCCCGCCCAGGCCATGCTCCTGCACGAGGCCGCCCTGCGGGCGGGGGTCACGCCCATGACCGCACCCGTGTCCGGGCGACCGGGCTGCGCCGTGCTGCCTCTGGCCATGCACGAGGGCCAGGCCGCGCTGAGCCTGGGGTGCGCCGGCAACCGCATGGTCACGGAGCTGGCCGACCACGAGCTCTACATGGCCGTCCCCGGGCCGGCGTGGCCGGCGGTGGTCGAGGCGCTGGATGCGGTCCTGGACGCCAACCAGATCATGAACCAGGCCTACCGGGAGCGGTCGGCGGCGGTGGCGCCGCCGGCATCGGGCTGACCCAGCGGTGCAGCGGCGGCGACGGCCGGGCGTTCAGGCCCGGTCGGTGGCGGCCACCGCCCACGCCAGACCCTCGTCGCGGTCCTCCACGGCCAGGTGCAGCGACCACCCGCTCGGATGCTCGGGTTCCCAGCGGGCCCAGCGCAGCTCGTCGACGGCCTCGCCCAGATCGGCGGGCGGGACCGGCCACTCCTCCACCAGGCCGAGGAGCCCGGCCAGCGCCCACCAGGCACCGAACCGGCCCACCGCCGCGCCCCGACGCCGGCCATGGGCCCCACCGCTGGCGCCGGCCCAGGCCATGGCGGACAGCGCCTCGCCGGGGGTCACCTCCGCCCAGCCCACCTGCTGGAGGCCCAGTGCGGCCACGGCCGCCTCGGCACTGCCCCGGACCGCCACCGCCGTCGCCGTTCCGTTGGACTCCACCACCCACGGCTCGACCAGGGCCAGCAGGGCCCGGCAGGCCTGGTCGTCGTCGAAGGGCGTTCCCTGCGCCGGCAGCGTGACCGGCACGGTGGCGGCAGCCGGTGGCGCCGGGAAGTCGGCGCCGTGGGCCCGGTAGGTGGCCAGGCAGTAGGCCGGCTCCCACGGCAGGAGCGCGAGCGGTACCTCCAGCACGCCGGCGTCGGCGCGCTGGTCACCGCGGAGGTCCTCGCCGTGCACGGCACGCTCGTGGGCCACCAGGCCGGCGGCGGGGCCGGCCGGCAGGTGCGGTGCCAGCTCGGCCCACGTGTGGGTCGACGCCGCCACCTCCGGCAACGGCCCTCGGGAGAAGCGACCGCTGCCCTCGACCAGCACCGAGGCGGCCCACGGCCCCGGCGCCTCCAGGGCGAGGCGGTACTCCACCTGGCTGGCCACCGGCCACAGCTGGTGGCCCCGTGCGAGGAAGGCCGTACGGCTGGCCTCGCGCAAGCGGACCAGCCCGTCCCAGTCCCGCGCTTCGCACAACCGGTCCACCTCCCGCAACAGCTCGTCGAGGTCGCCGGCAGCCAGGGCGGCGTCGAGGCGGGCGCTCACACCAGTGGCCAGGGGTAGCAGTGGGCGAGGGGATCAGGGGCGGGGAAGACCGGACGGCGCAGCAGTGCCTCTGCCCGCCGGCGCACGCCGGCCACCTCGTCGTCGGCCAGCAACCGGCCCAGCCCGCCCGGGAGCCCGTCGAGCATCCGCTCGACGTCGGGCAACAACGCCGGCGGCACCGGCTCGTCGGCGAAGTCCCAGATGACGGTGCGGATCTTGGGCGAGGGATGGAAGCACAGGCCGTTGTCGATGGCCCACACCCGCCCGTCCTCGCCCAGCAGGCAGTGGCCGCTCTTGCGGTCGGTGTTGTTGGCCACCAGGTCGAAGGCACAGATGACGCGCAGGGCGTCGTGGTGGGTGGCGTCCTCCAGGAGGGTGAAGTAGTGCTGGCGGAAGTCGGCGGGCACGAACCGCTGCACCGAGCCTTCGCCCAGGGGGCCGTCACGCACGATGGTCTCGGGGACGATGCCCCATCCCAACAGCTCGGAGAGCACCCAGGCGGCGGCCTCCCGGCGGTACAGGCCCCCGGGGAAGTCCCACAGGGGGCGCTCTCCTCGTCCGGGCTTGTAGACGGCCAGCACGCGCTCGTCGGCGCCGCTGATCTCGACGAGGAAGGTCCGGTTCGAGCTCCAGGGCATGCGCCCCTTGAGCTCGATCTCCCCCTCGGCGAGCAGGTTCAGTGGGGACGGTGCCCGTTCGTCTTGATGCACACGTGACCCGAGGGGTCGAGGGGGCGCCGGCAGAGCGGGCACGGGGGGCGGCCGGCGGCCACCAGGCCGGCGGACTGCACGACGAAGGTGGCGACCTGCGAGCGGCTGAGGGCGAAACGGGCCACCCCGGCGTCGGGCCTGTCAGGCTCCTCGTCCTCGGCGGACACCTCGTCGGCTCGGATGACCATCCGGTCACGGGACTCGTCGAAGGCCACCCCGAGCTGGCCCACGACCCACTCCGGCACCACCGGCTCGATCAGCTCCGGCTGCTCGGGCAGCTCGTCCGGCGAGGGGGTGGGCAGGTCGGACATGAGCTCGGCCAGGTAGCCGGCGAGCGCCGCCACCTGGGCCTTCTCGAGCTTGAGGGTGATGACCTCGGCGCCGGCGACCACCTGGAGGTAGAACACGCGGGCGCCCGGAGGTCCGAGGGCACCGGCCACGAAGCGGTCGACGTCGGGCAGGTCGAAGGACCTGCTCATGGGCGCGGCCTCACGACGGCTTCAGCCCGGACAGCGGGCCGGCGACGGAGTTCACGGTCAGCACCATGGGGCCGGTGGTGCCGTAGCTCACGGCGCTGATGGAGCACGGGGACACGGCGATGCGCTGGAACAGGTCGAGGTGGGTACCGAGGGCGGAGGCCACCGCCGCCTTGATGGGATCGGCGTGCGACACGGCCACCACCACACCGCCCCGGTGACGCTCGACCAGGCGGGCCAGGGCGCCGGTGATGCGACCCTGCATCTCGGTGAACGACTCGCCGCCGGGGAAGCGAAAGCCACTGGGGTAGCGCTGGACGGTCGTCCACTCGGCCAGCTTGCCCAGGTCCTTGAGCGGCCGTCCCGTCCACTCCCCGAAGTCGCACTCCAGCAGACCCCGCTCGACCCGGGCCCGCAGGCCCCGCGCCCGGGCGATGGGCTTGGCGGTCTCCCGGGTGCGCTCCAAGGGCGAGGTGTAGACGGCGTCGACCCGGTCGAGCTGGCCCAGGCGCTCGGCCACGGCCTCGGCCTGGGCGGTGCCGGCCTCGGCCAGGTGGAGGCCGGCGGCTCTTCCGGGCAGGACCGAACCGGTGGTCGGGGTCTGTCCGTGGCGGACGAGGATCACGACGGTGGCCGGGGGCGGCTTCGGTCTCCGGGTGCGGGCAGCGATGGGGCCAACCTACCGTGGCGCCCTGTGGCTGTCGGCACAGCAGAGGCGCTCGAGGTGGTCACCGCCGAGGTGGTCGAGTGCCGGGCCTGTCCCCGCCTCGTGGAGTGGAGGGAGCAGGTGGCGGTGGAGAAGCGAGCCGCCTTCGCCGACCAGGAGTACTGGGGCCGGCCGGTGCCGGGCTTGGGTGACCCCGCCGCCGGGCTGCTCGTGGTGGGCCTGGCCCCGGCCGCCCACGGCGGGAACCGCACCGGGCGGGTCTTCACCGGCGACCGCTCGGGCGACTGGGTGTTTCGCGCCCTGCACCGGGCCGGGTACGCCAACCAGCCCACCAGCGAGCACCGCGACGACGGCCTCACCCTCTCGGGCGCCTACGTCGCCGCCGCCGTGCGGTGTGCCCCTCCGGCCAACCGGCCCACGCCCGCCGAGCGCGACGCCTGCCTGCCGTGGCTGGCGCGCGAGTGGTCGCTGCTCACCGACGTTCGGGTGGTGGTGGCGCTGGGCGCCTTCGCCTACCAGGTGGTGGCCGGGTTGGCCGGTCTGCGGCCCCGTCCCCGGTTCGGGCACGGCGTGGAGGCGACGTTGGACGACGGCCGCACCGTGGTGTGCTCGTACCACCCGAGCCAGCAGAACACCTTCACCGGAAAGCTCACCGAGGAGATGTTCGACGCCGTGTTCTCCCGGGCACGGGAGCTGGCGCCGCCGCCCGGTGCGGGTCAGCCAGACGCCCCCAGCAGCGCCAGCAGCTCGCCGCCGGCGTAGCCCAGGGCGATCACGCCGAGGAAGGCGGCCACCAGCTGGGCCAGCCGCCGGTCCCGGAGCCGGAGCGAGACGCTGGCGCCGACCCGGGCGCCGGGGATCACCGTCACCGCCAGCAGCAGGGCGACGCGCCAGTCGATGTTGCCCAGCAGCCCGTGGGCGAGGGTGCCGGGCACGGCGAAGGCCCCGACGCAGATCAGTGAGGTGGCGACCGAGGTCCGCAGCGGCAGCCTCCCGACCTGGTTGAGCCCCGGGACCAGGACCAGGCCCCCACCGATGCCGAGCAGGCCGGACAGGCCGCCGGCGACGACCCCCACGCCGGCGAAGTGCCCCGGCCCCGGTGGCGGCGGCGCATCCCCGTCGTGGTCGTCGTCACCGTCCCGGCCGAGGGCGGCCTGCTCTTCGCCGCCGGCGCTTGCGGACCGGCGACCGATGCGCCAGGCGCTCAGCGCCAGCAGGGCGGCGGTCATGATCTGCAGCACGTGGCCCTGGCCGGGCACCGCGGGGGCGGCCACGGCGCCGCCCAGCGAGGCCAGCACGCCGACCGGCACGGTGAGGGCCACCGCCCGCCAGTCGATCAACCCCTCCCGCTGGTAGCGCAGGCCTCCGCTGATGGCGCTGGGCAGCACGGCCGGCAGGGTGGTGCCGACGGCGACCAGCGGCGGTACCCCGAGGAGGCGGATGCCCGGGGTGGACAGGA
>JAHWJR010000225.1 GCA_019348335.1 Actinomycetota bacterium | reverse complement strand
GGCATGAGCGGGAAGTGGAAGCACATGTGGCACTCGTCGCCGGAGCCGAAGTAGTCGACCACGTCGGAAGGCCACTGGTTGGCCTCGGCCAGCAGCACCCGCCCCGGGTAGATCGATTCGACCTCCTTGCGCAGGCGCCGGAGGTACTCGTGGGTCTCGGGCAGGTTCTCGCCGTTGGTGCCGTCGCGCTCGTAGAGATAGGGCACGGCGTCGAGCCGGAAACCGTCGAGACCGATGTCGAGCCAGTACCGGAGCACGTCGAACATGGCCTCGCCCACCTCGGGGCAGTCGTAGTTGAGGTCGGGCTGGTGGTGGAAGAACCGGTGCCAGTAGTACTGGCCCCGCTGCGAGTCGTAGCTCCAGTTCGACGACTCGGTGTCGGTGAAGATCACCCTGGCATCCGGCCACCGGTGGTCGTCGTCGTTCCAGACATACCAGTCGGCCTTGGGGTTGGTCCGGTCCTGGCGGGACTCCTGGAACCAGGGGTGGGCGTCGCTGGTGTGGTTCATGACCAGGTCGGCGATGACCCGGATACCCCGACGGTGCGCCTCCTCGACGAACGCCACCACGTCGGCCAGGTCGCCGTACTCGGGGAGCAGGCTGAAGAAGTCGCTGATGTCGTAGCCCCCGTCTCGCAGGGGCGACTTGTAGAACGGCAGCAGCCAGAGACAGTCGATGCCGAGCCACTCGAGGTAGTCGAGCTTGTCGGTGAGGCCCCGCAGGTCGCCCACGCCGTCGTCGTTCGAGTCCTTGAAGCCCCGCAGGAGCACCTCGTAGAACACTGCGTTCTGGAACCAGCGGTCGTCGGAGCTGAGCCCGGCACTGCCCGAGGGCACGCCGGTGACGCCCTCGCCGGGCGTGCTCGGGGCGCTCACGGCCGAGCCCGCAGGTGCAGCACGTGGCCGGGGGTCTCGGCAGGATCGAGACGGACGTAGGGATGGGCGCCCTGCCAGGTCCAGGTGGCGCCGGTGAGCTCGTCGTGGGCCTCGAACGGCTCGTCCCACGCCAGCCCCAGGGCGCCCAGGTCGATCCAGAGCGTGTCCTCCTGCCACTGCAGGGGATCGAGGTTGACCACGCACAGCACCACGTCGGCACCATCGTCGCTGCTGCGGGAGTAGACCAACAAGGCGTCCTTGGAGCTGTGGTGGAATTGGGTGTTGCGCAGGTTCTGCAACGCCGGGTGGGACCGGCGGATCTCGTTGAGCCGTCGGATGAACGGGGCCAGCGACGAAGGGTCGTTCCAGTCGCGTGCCTTGAGCTCGTACTTCTCGGAGTTGCGGTACTCCTCGTTGGCCTCGCTCTGGGGCTCGTTCTCGCACAGCTCGTAGCCGCTGTAGATGCCGTAGCTGGGCACCAGCGTGGCCGCCAGCAACAGGCGCAGGCGGAAGGCCGACGGCGGTCCCTCGCGCAACGGCCCGGAGAGGATGTCGGGGGTGTTGGGCCAGAAGTTGGGACGCATGAAATCGGCCAGGGCACCGGCACTGAGCTCGGTCACGTAGTCGGTGAGCCCGGCCTTGGTCGTGCGCCAGGTGAAGTAGGTGTAGCTCTGGCTGAACCCCACCTCGGCCAGCTTGGCCATGACCTTGGGGCGGGTGAAGGCCTCGGCGAGGAAGAGCACGTCCGGGTGGCGGCCCTGGACCTCCGGGATGACCCATGCCCAGAACGCCATGGGCTTGGTGTGGGGGTTGTCGACCCGGAAGATGCGCACGCCGTGGCCGATCCAGAACTCGAAGATCTCACGGCATGCCTCCCACAGCGCCACCCGATCGCTCTCCTCGGCCGGCCAGAAGTTGATCGGGTAGATGTCCTGGTACTTCTTGGGCGGGTTCTCGGCGTACTTGATGGTGCCGTCCGGGCGGTGGTGGAACCATTCCGGGTGGTCTCGGACCCAGGGGTGGTCGGGCGAGCACTGCAGGGCGTAGTCGAGTGCGACCTCCATGCCCAGCGCCTCGGCCTCGCGCACGAAGGCGTCGAAGTCGTCGAACGTGCCCAGGTCGGGGTGCAGGGCGGTGTGCCCGCCCTCCTCGGCCCCGATGGCCCAGGGGCTGCCCACGTCGTCGGGGCCTGCGTCGAGGGTGTTGTCGCGACCTTTGCGGTGGGCCCGGCCGATGGGGTGGACGGGGGGCAGGTAGACCACGTCGAAGCCCATGTCGGCCACGGCGGCCAGGCGCTTGGTGGCTCCGGCCAGTCCTCCCTCGGAGCGGGGGAACAGCTCGTACCACGCGCTGAACAGCGCCCGCTGGCGGTCGACCCACAGCGGCACCGGGCCGGAGGCGGTGACCTCTCCGGGCAGGGGCACACCCTCGACGGCGGCGGCCACGGCATCGTCCAGGCCGGCGTTGAGGCGCACCTCCAGGCGGCAGTTGGAGCGCCGGACCGCCTCGGCGGCATCGGCGACCAGCGTCCGCCGGAGCTCGGGCACCAGCGGGACCAGCGCCTCGAGCAGCTGGGCGCCCTCCTCGATCTCGACGGACACGTCCTGGCCGGCGGCCGCCTTGACCGTGGTGTCGTGCCGCCAGGTGGCGAAGCGATCGCGCCAGGCCTCGACCACGATGTCGTGGCGGCCCACCCGATCGAACGACACCACCGCCTCCCAACGGTCGTTCCCGACGTGGGCCAGCGGTACCTCGGTCCACTTCCGCCCGCCGGCAGGCCGGGTGCGGACGCGAGCAGCCAGCACGTCGTGCCCGTCGGCAAAGATGTCGGCCGACACCTGGACCCGCTCCCCCACCACGGCCTTGGCCGGGAAGTCGCCAGAGGGGGTCCGGGGTCGGATGTCGTCGATGACGATGCGCCCCATCACTCCCTCAGGCCTACCAGGGGATGGGGCTCGGGGAAACTTCGGGCTCGCCCCGGCTGCGACCGGAGGGTCGTCGGCCCGCTACCGTCCTCGCCGATGAAAGCGCTGCGCAGCTTCACTGTCCGGCCCCGCCTGCCCGAGGCACTGACGGCACTGGAAGGTCTGGCCATGAACCTCCGGTGGGCGTGGGACGAACGCACCCGGAACCTGTTCCGGTGGGTCGACCCCGACGCCTGGGAGTCGGGCCGCCACGACCCGGTCCGGCTCCTCGGCGCCGTCGGGCGCGACCGCCTGGCCGAGCTCGAGGCCGACCCTGGATTCCGGACCTTCCTGGGCGAGGTCGATCACGCCCTGCGCCGGTACTGCGAGCGACCCCGCTGGTTCCAGACCCATGGCGAGACGGCCCTGCGCTCAGTCGCCTACTTCTCGCCTGAGTTCGGGCTGGCCGAAGCCCTGCCCCAGTACTCGGGCGGTCTGGGTGTGCTCGCCGGCGACCACCTCAAGGCAGCCAGCGACCTGGGAGTGCCCCTCGTGGGCGTCGGCCTGTTCTACCGCCACGGCTACTTCCGCCAGTCGCTCAACAGCGACGG
>JAHWJR010000224.1 GCA_019348335.1 Actinomycetota bacterium | reverse complement strand
TGCCTTCACACGGCAGAGGTCACTGGTTCGAATCCAGTATCGCCCACACGGCAAGAGTGGCTGGTCAGCGGCACCCAGGCTCATCGGCGGCGATGGCACCGCCGCCCACGTCCGCTCCGGCGGCGGGTCGCGGGCCGTCGCGGGCGGGTCGCGACGTCCGAGAGGCTGCGACCGGCGAGCACGATTGTCGGAGGCTCCCAGGGGGACAGACGGGTGGACCAATCTGAGGGCAGCGACCTGCCTCACCTGGCGCAGCTCGGTCTCTCCCCGGCAGGCCTACGAGCGCTCCACGCGCAGGTAGACGTAGGTGCCCCCGATCACGGCCACCCCTGCTTCGTAGCCGACCTCGAACGAGAAGGCATCTCGCACCGCCCGCAACGACCTCGAGCTGAAGGCGCTTCCCTCGCTGTCGGCACCCGTTTGGACCGGAACGGGGGACTCGACGAGCGTCCACCCTCGGCCGACCAACGTCTCGCGGTAATAGGCGAGGACGCGCTCGGGGGGATCGGGCGTCGTGTAGGAGGCGAAGCAGTCGCCCAGCCCGCCCGGCTCGGGCTCCAGCTGTACCCGTCCGTAGTGGGGAAACGCCCGCATCACGGCCTTCTGCTCGGCGCCACAGGAGAGCTCCAGGCCCAACCGGAGGACCCCCACGACGACCACGGCGCCCAGGAGCAACACGGCAGAGGTGCGGGCGAGGTCCGGCAGTGCGGCGCGCCGGGGGCGCCGAAGGCGGGCCGTTGCGAGGACGGCCACGACGGTGATGACCCCGATCGGCAAGGCGAGCAGATACACGTTGCGGGAGAAGAGCAACCCGGCCAGCGGGGTCGCCTGCAGAACAACGGTGAGCCCGGCCATGACGAGCGCGGCGAGATCGGTCACAGCCACGGTCGGAAGCAGACGGGTGGCCGACCGGTCCGGTGAAAACAAGGTGCCGATCCACGCCGCGGAGACCGCGGCGAAGAGACCAGCGACGCCGAGCGAAAGTGGCAGCACGATCAGTTCGGAGAAACTGAGTCCGAGGACGAAGACGGGCATGATGCCCACGATTGCGCCGGCGAGCGCCCCCACGGCGACGGCGACGCGGAACCACACCGTCGTCACCTTCACGTCGTCGTCACTACGAGCTGTCCCCGACCAACTCTGAGCGAACCGGCTGGGGCTCCTGGAGAGGAGCGCCTACCGGGGGTGGTCGCCGCGCCATCCGCCCTTCCGTCGACACCCTCTCGACGGCCGGCGCCCATCCCTTTCATCCTCTGCTCGGTCGGCAGCAGCCCGTTTGCCTTTAGCAGCGGATGAGCCGCTCGAAGAGGAGGGCTCACGGCCACGGCAAGAGTACGGTCAGGAGCGCGTCGACCCAATCCCATGCCCGTTGCCGCCAGCTCGGGGTGTCGAGCTCCTGATCGCCGTCGTCCGTCTGTTGCGACTCCTCTCGATGAGGCGTACCCCGCTCTTCGCCGCCGCCGCCGTCCTCGGTGCTCATTGAGTTGCCTTGCACCCCCCACTGCAGTGCACGTGCCATCCCTGCGCCCGCGTAAGAGGCAACGAGGCCACAGGCGGCGATGACACCCGGGAAGATGAGCAACATGAACAGAAACAGAATGGGGCTTGACAGTGCGTTCGGGCTCACCCGAACGGCGGCTACTACAACGGCGGGACCAACGGTCAGCAGACCTGCTCTTCCGGGTTGTGCAGGGTTGAAAGCGCCGGCCACGAGAGCTGCAACAAGGGCAGCAACCACAGCTCGCCAGGCCGGACCGGCGATCGCAAAGAGCAACGGCAACGCCGCCAGTGCAATCGTGACAACCTTCCTCTTCGCAGACGGCGCAGCCTGCGCTTCCATCTCTGGCTCCTTCTCTCTAGGTCTCCGGCCCGGCGATCTGCGCCGAGTCTCGTGTTCTTCACTACTGGGCTCCGAGCACGACAACTGAACGATGTGCGGCCCTGGCGAACACCCAACCCATCGGCGTCCTACCCGGATGCCGGTTGACGGCGGATACAGGGACACCGACGGACCCTGGCACGGCAGTGATGGTGCCCGTGCGCAAGCGTGAAGGCCGTCCCTCACGTGCTCCCGGACCCGCCACCGCTCTGCTCGCCCAGGAAGCGAACGTTTGGGTCCAGCTGCGAGTCCGTCAGCTCATTGAAGTTGCCCGGCCGACGCCTGGGGGAACGAGGCTGCGAGGCGAGAGGGTCGAATGGAACCCGCCGACGCTTCAACGTCCTGCGCTGCGGGCGAGTCCTCCCGACCATTGCCTCGGCACGGCCTGAACGGGGCGTGTCCCCCAGGTGCAACTTCGCTGCAAGGGCAGTACACATCGCAACGAGCCCGGTCACTCCGCCCAGAACCGCTGCGAACACCATGTCGTGTACGGCGAAGGCCCATGCGTTGACGGCGAAGATGCCTGCGATGAGCAGCCAGAAGACTGCTGGAGCCTGATGACGCCAGGGCTGTCGCTCGGGCCCTCCTCGCCCCGCGGGGGGAGTGGCGAGGTGGTGAGATGCAACGTCCGGCGATCGACGTGCGCGTCCGTTCATGGTGTCCTTCCAGGTGCCGTCGGCCTACAGGCCGTTTCAACGGGCCTCATCTCTCGGGTTGTCGGTGTCCTCGTTCCCGCAGGAGCGCGGGGACCATCTCACTCAGGAGTATGAGGGGCGGCCTGTCCCGTCGACCAGGGACAAAAGTCCCGAATCGACAGGGTGCGCCGATTTGCAGCCCCGGAAGGAGAGCGACGCCCTGGAGCGCCTGCCGGAGCAGAATCCGCCCCACACCCGCCGGAGGGCAACGACTGATCGTTGGCACGACATCGGCTTCGGCGTCGGCGACAGCCTGGGCCGATGCGACCCAACGATGCTGTTCTCGTCTGGAACCTCATACGGATGCCGCTCGGAGCCCGGGAGGCGGAGGAGGAGACCGAGCGGCATGGTGTACGCCTTCGGCCTGGGGGACCATGGGATTGTCGTCGATGCGGGCCGGCACAGGTCACGTCCTTCTCCGGGTTGTACAAGCCCGAGGCTGCTCGGGTAGCGAGGCCGGGCCGTGGCGTTACCGTCCGACTCGCCGGCGGCGCCCAGGTGTCGGTGGCTCGGAACCACCTCAGCTTGTTCCGCCGGACCACCCGTTGGACCCCGAGCCCGACGGCACAGTCGCCGATTGGTGGCTGCAGCAGCTCCTCCCTTGGGGCCGGGAGGGGGTCCCCGTGGGGGCGCTCGTCCCATCGAGCTTCCCGGCCGTCTGCCAGGTCCTCCACCCGTGGTGGGGGCAAGGTCCGCGGCCGATCCGCTGGCGACAGCTCGCAGCACAGCACGGTTTCGCCAGTGTGCGAGCACTCCATCAAACGCACGACGGGTTCTCGATCCCCGCAGCCCGTGACGCTGGGCTGTCGACGTCGCCCGGCGAGATGGACCAGACCACGGCTGCCACACTCGT
>JAHWJR010000003.1:30641-35556 GCA_019348335.1 Actinomycetota bacterium | reverse complement strand
AGCCGCCTACGCCGGGCGCAGCACGACGGCCTGGTCGGGGCCCAGCCGGCCCGGCCAGGCGACGCCGGCGCCCCCGTCGCTGGACAGCTCCACCTCCCAGCTCCCGTCGAGGGTGAGCGTCTGCTCCGTCTCGGTGAAGTTGACCGCCACCGTGCGCCGGTCACCGTCGGCCTCCCGGGCCCACGCCAGCACGCCGTCGGGCGAGGGCACCACCTCGAGGTGCCCGAGCGACAGGGCCGGGCTCACCCGGCGGGCGCTCAGCAGGCGGCGGTAGAGGTGCACGATGGAGCCGTCGTCGTGGCCCAGCGTGGCGGCGTTGCGCCGGTCGGGGTCCGGCGGCCATGGCAGCCACGGCTCCCCGTGCCAACCGTGGGCGGGGCCGGGCTCCCACGGGATGGGGGCGCGGCACCCGTCCCGGCCACCGGGGTCGACCATCCGCTCGGGGGGCACCTCGGCGTCCTCCAGGCCCAGCTCCTCGCCGGCGTAGAGGAAGGGCGTGCCCCGGAGGGTGAGGAGGAGCACCGCCGCCGCCCGGGCCCGCGCCTCGCTGCCGTAGCGGGTGCGGTGCCGGGGGTTGTCGTGGTTGGACAGCACCCACGTGGGCCATCCCCCCACCGGGGTCACGTGCCGGTCGACCTCGTCGAGCCGCTGGCGCCAGAGGGCGGCGTCCCACGGCGTGTACAGAGGTGGGAAGTTGAAGGCCAGGTGGAGCTCGTCGCCGGCGCCGTAGTAGGTGGCGACCTGTGCGGTGTCGAGCAGGTAGACCTCGCCCACCATCATCCGGTCGCCGGGGTAGCCGTCGAGCAGGGCCCGGATGTCGCGCAGCAGGGCGTGGGTGGAGTGGTGGTCGTTGGTGGACGACTTGGGCAGGAGGGCGGCCTCGGGGGAGTCGTCGGGCAGCGCCGGGTCCTTGCCGATGGCGTGCACCACGTCGGCCCGGAAGCCGTCGACGCCCCGGTCGAGCCAGAAGCGAAGGACGTCGTGCATGGCTTCCACCACGCCGGGCTCGCCCCAGTTGAGGTCGGGCTGCTCGGGGAGGAAGAGGTGCAGGTAGTACTGGCCGGTGGCCTCGTCGAAGGTCCACGCCGGCACGTCGGCGAACGCCGCCCGCCAGTTGTTGGGTGGGCCGCCGCCGGGAGCGGGGTCCCGCCAGACGTACCAGTGGCGGCGGGGATCGTCCCGCGACGAGCGGGACTCGACGAACCAGGGGTGGCGGTCGGAGGTGTGGTTGGGGACCCAGTCGAGGATCACCCGCAGTCCCCGGTCGTGGGCGTCTGCGAGCAGGCGGTCGAAGTCGTCGAGGGTCCCGAAGAGGGGATCGATGTCGCAGTGGTCGCTGACGTCGTAGCCGAAGTCGGCCATGGGGGAGCGGTAGACCGGTGACAGCCAGAGGGCGTCGACACCCAACCAGACGAGGTGGTCGAGCCGGCGGCGGATGCCCTCCAGGTCGCCCACGGCCACGCCGTCGGATCTCGGCGCCGAGTCGGCGAACGACCGGGGGTAGATCTGGTAGATCACCGCCGACTTCCACCACGGCGCCGCCACGGCCGCCAGCCTAGGAGGGACCCGTCCGCCTTTGGCCGGTGTCGACCAGGCGATAAACTCCCGCAAGGTCACCGTTCGAGACGGGAGACACCGTGGTGAAAAAGGGGCGGCATCGCCGCTACGAGGAAGCGCGTGCGGTCAAGCGCGCCTCGAGTGAGCTCCAGCTCGGCGACGTGGGGTTCATCGAGGTCGAGCCCTGCCCCGAGTGCGGGGCCGAGCCCTCGTCCGAGCACGCCTCTTGGTGCCTCCACGAAGACGACGAGGAGGTGGCGGGCGAGGTCTGACGGCCCCCGCGGCCCCTCTCGTTCCCGTCGTCCTGACCGCGGCGCTGGCCGCTCTCTGCTGCGCGCCGTGCCACGGTTCCTGCGTCTCCCGTCGCCGACGCCAGCCGCCCTGGTGGTGGCGTCGCTGGTGGCCGTCGCCTGTGGGCAGGGGCCGCCCGAGCGGGCCATGAGCCGGGCCGAGCCCGTCGTCCCCCTCGCCTCGGAACTCCCCGGAGCCGTGCTCGACGACGTGGTCGACGACCTGGCTGACCTGGGTGTGCCGCCCGGCGAGGAGGTGCCGGCGCCTCCGCCGCCGGGCGAGCCGCCGCCTTCGGTGGCCGCCCCGCCGCCGCCTCCCGGCACCGCGCCTCCTCCCGCCCCCGAGCCGGCGCCGGCGCCTCCTGCGCCGGCGCCCCCGGCCCGGCCCGTCGAGGTCTACGCCGGTCTGGGCACGTGGATCGACGCCTACGACTGGAGCCTGACCTTCGGCAAGGACGGCCCGCTGGTCCAGGTGGCCGACATCGACCGCATGGCCGACGTCGGGGTGCAGACGCTGTACGTGCAGACCTCGCGCTGGAACGCCCCGGCCGACGTCCTCGAGCCCGAGCGGCTGTTGCCGCTGATCGAGCGGGCCCGGGCGCGGGGCATGTCGGTGGTGGCGTGGTACCTCCCCACCCTGGTCGACCCCCAGACCGACCTGCGCCGGCTCCTCGCCGCCGCCGCCCTGCCCGTCGACGCCGTGGCGGTCGACATCGAGTCCGGCGACGTGACCGACGTGGCCGAGCGCAACCGACGGATCCTGCGGCTCAGCCACGAGCTGCGCCATGCCCTGCCCGACACGGCGCTGGCCGCCATCCCCTACCCGCCGGTGGCTCTGGAGGTGATCAACCCCGCCCTGTGGCCCGACTTCCCCTGGCGGGAGCTGGACACCTACTACGACGTGTGGATGCCGATGAGCTACTCCAGCTTCCGCACCGCCGCCTCCGGCTACCGCGACGGTTACCGCTACACCGCCGAGAACATCGACCGCCTGCGGGCCAACCTCGGCTCCCCCAACGCCCGGGTGCACACCGTCGGCGGCATCGCCGACGCCGTCTCCGGCGCCGACGTCGACGGCATGGTCCGAGCGGCCGCCGAACGTGGCGCCATCGGGGGGTCGCTGTACGACTGGCGCACCACGTCGGAGCTGCTCTGGCCCCACCTCCAGGGCTTCCGCCGGTGAGGCGCCGCCGGCGCGTTCAGGAGAGCGAGGCGCTGGGGGCGATCCGGGGGCCGCGGGGCCTGGGGCACACCGCGGCGTAGACGGCCTCGGTGACCTCGGTCATCCGGCGCTCGTTGGCGACCGGACCGGGCAGGCCGTTGCAGACCAGCACCATCACCAGGCCCTCCACCGGGTCGCACAGGCCCCGGCTCGACGCCATGCCGCCGTGGCCGAAGGCCCGGTAGCCGACCCTGCCGCTCAT
Source organism: Actinomycetota bacterium (assembly GCA_019348335.1). Taxonomy (GTDB): domain Bacteria; phylum Actinomycetota; class Acidimicrobiia; order Acidimicrobiales; family CADCSY01; genus JAHWJR01. The sequence goes on along the minus strand of JAHWJR010000003.1, from coordinate 32,285 downwards.
GCCCCCGGCGACCTGCACGCCGAGGCCGTAGGGCAGCACGGCGGTGAGGAAGGTGGTGTCGGGGATGCCCACGCGGTGGCAGGCGGTCAGCAGCGAGACGGTCTCGGGCCGGCGGAACAGGCGGCTGGCGTCGTCGAGGAGGAGGGCCTCGTAGAAACGTCCGAGGTCAGCGGCGGGGCCCCTGCCGGCTCCGCCGGGCTCGACCTTGGCCCGGTGCCAGGGCCGGTCGTGCACCTCCTCGACGTGGTAGGGGCGCATCGACAGCTCGCCGTCCTCGACCACGGGCACGACGTGGCCCGTCCAGTGGACCGGGGCCAGGCGCTCGGCCAGGCGCTCCTGGTCGGCCAGGGGGATGCCCAGCCACGAGTCGGCCATGCCCGCCGGGCGCATCACCTCGTCGTGCAGGTAGGCCTCGACGGGCCGGCCGTCGACCACCCGGACGATCTCGCCCAGCACCTTCCACCCCGACGTGGGGTGGTAGCTCGCCCGGGTCCCGGGCTGGTACTCGGCCGGGTGGGCGGCGATGCGGGCGATGGCCGCCTCCCAGGAGATGTCCTCGTCGAAGGTCTCGGCCCGGGCGAAGCCGCCCATGTGGGTGAGCACGTGGCGCACCGTGCACGCCTCCTTGCCCGACCCCCACCCGGCGACGTAGCGGCCCACGGGGTCGTCCAGGCGCAGCTCGCCCCGCTCGACGAGCTGCAGGACCGCCACCGCGGTGAGCGGCTTGGTGGACGAGTACCACATGGTGATGTGGTCGGGCCGCAGCGGCACCCCGGCGCTGGCCTCGCCCACGGCCACGTCGCACACCACCTCCCCGCCGAGGCTCACGTAGAGCTGGGCGCCGGGGTGCAGGCCCTCGTCACGCTGCTGGTCGAGCAGGGCGAGGAGGGCGTCGATGCCCGCCACTCAGGCGCCCGGGCGCCGTGGCCGCACGGCCGGGTGGGGGAGCACGGTGGTGGCGACGTGGCGCTCGGCCACCGCCGCCAGCAGCTGCTGGTGGACGGCGGGGCCCACCAGGTGGTCGAGCTCGGCGGCCATGCTCGACAGGACGGTCTCCTGGCCCACGAAGGCCTCGGCCTCCTCGATGCACCACCAGTGGAACTCCTGGCCGCCCTCTCCCCAGTCACGGCGCTTCCACTCCCGCACGGTGGAGGTCACGTGGCCGACCTCGTCGGTGCTGTCCACCCGCCGCAGCGGCACCTGCCAGCACACCTCGGGCTTCAGCTCCATGATCGTCCGGCCCCGCCGCTGCGCCGCCTGGTGCAGGGCGCAGCCGGCGCCTCCGGGGAACCCCGCCCGGTTGAGCATGATGCACGCCCCGTCCTGGAGCCGGGTGCGCCAGCTCCCGCCGGCGGCCCGGGCGACGATGCCCTTGCGCCGGCCCACGGGGGCGAACTGCCACTCGTCGTCGCCCAGGGTGGCGGCGACCTCCTCGATCCTCGCCCGGTCGGCGTCGTCGGAGAAGTAGGCCCCGTGGGAGCAGCACCCGATCTCCAGCTCGGGAGCGGGCCCGTCGGGGGCGATCCCCGGGCAGCCCCGGCCGTAGATGCACGTCCAGGGGCTGAGCAGGAACGTCAGGTCGAACACCCAGGTCCGGTTCTCGTCGGGGTCCTCGAACGAGACCCACTCGTGCAGGTCGTCGGG
>JAHWJR010000003.1:5270-30541 GCA_019348335.1 Actinomycetota bacterium | reverse complement strand
AGCAGCCCGTTGCGTGAGTCCTCCACCGCCAGGGCCGCCGACGGGGGCAGCCGGAGCGCCTCGAGCGCCATCACGTAGGCGGCGGGGTCGGGCTTGCGCGCCGGCGCCTCGTCCCCGGCCACGATGGTCTCGAAGCGGTCGAGGCCGAAGAACCGGTCGAGCAGCGGGGCCACCCATCCGCGAGACCCGGTGGTCGCCACCGCCAGCCGGACCCCCGCTGTCTCCAGCCGGTCGAGCAGCTCGGTGGTGCCGGGACGGGGCTGCACCTTCCCCTCGGCCACCAGCTCCTGGAACAGCTCGGTCTTGCGGGCGTGGAGCCGGGGGACCAGCTCGTCGCGTTCGGCGGCGTCCATGCCCTCGGCCTCGAAGTAGGCATGGAGCCGGCGCTGGCCACCGGTGACCTCCAGCAGGCGGCCGTAGGTCTCGACGTCCCACTGGTGGTCGAGGCCGAACTCGTCGAAGGCCAGGTTGAACGCCACCCGGTGCCCGTCCCGCTCGCTGTCGGCCAGGGTGCCGTCGACGTCGAGAATCACCGCCTCCATCCCGGCGACGTTAGTGCGCGTCCCGCGGCCGCCGAGGTGGCCTCAGGAGTGGGGCGCCTCGGCGTCCTCCTGCTCGACGATCCGATCGTCCTCGGCCGCCGTGGGCGGAGGCGAGGAGCGGTCAGGAGCGCTGTCGAGGCGATTGAGGGCGTCGATGAGGGATCGCAGGCGGCCGAAGCCGTGGCGGTCGAAGCGCAGGGCGATGCGGGGCAGGTCGAGGTGGTCGTCGCCCGAGACCTCGGGCGGGAACGGGCCGCTGCGGTCGATGCGCCCACCCACGAGGATGTCGGCGAAGTCGTCGCTCAGCCGGCGGAGCTCCGCCCTGGTCGGCTCTGATCGCAACCGCAGGACCAGGCGGTCGCCGACGTAGCGCAGCGAGTGGTAGTTCCGGTAGAAGACGTCGATCTCCTCGAGGGCCGACTCCACACTGTCGGTGACGCGGTAGAGCGACTGATCCTCCGGCGAGATCATCCCGTTGCCGGCCACCTCCTCCTCCACGAAGCGCCTCCATCCCCGCCAGTAACCGCCGGCCGGCGTGTCGAGCAGGACCACCGGGACGGGCTCGGCCTTGCCCGTCTGCACCAGGGTGAGCAGCTCGAAGGTCTCGTCGAGGGTGCCGAAGCCACCGGGCAGGGCGACGAAGGCCGCCGACTCCTTGATCAGCATCAGCTTGCGGGTGAAGAAGTACTTCATCTCGATGAGCTTGTCGTCGCCCTCGATGATCTGGTTGGCCCCGCCCTCGAACGGCAGCCGGATGAGCACACCGATGGCCTGCTCCCGTCCCGCCCCCTCCATGCCGGCGGCCATGAGCCCCGGGCCGGCGCCGGTCACGACCATCCAGCGGCGCTGGGCCAGGCCGGCGGCCAGGTCGTGGGTCTGGGCGTAGAGCGGGTCGTCGGGACGGGTCCGGGCCGAGCCGAAGATGGTGGCCTTGGGGACGTCGCGATAGGGAGCGAACATGTGGAACGCCGCCCGCATCTCCTTGAGGGCGGCGTTGGTGATCTTCAGGTCCAGGCGGGAGGCGCCGTCGCCGGCCAGGAGCACGGCCGAGACCAGGATCTGGAACAGCTGGTCACGGTCGGCGGTGGCCCCCACCTGGTCGAGCAATGCCATCAGGTGGGCATCGAGCTCGTCGTCGCCGGTGCGATGAGAGGGCAGCGACCGGGTCATGCGCCGGCCACCGCCGGCACCCGCCCGTACAGGGTCGTGCGCTGCTCCAGCCGGCGGCCCAGCGGCTCAACCCAACGGCGGAAGTCCTCCTCGGCCATGCGTTGGCCGTGGGAGGCCCCGGCGGCCCGGGAGATGTTCTCGTCGAGCAGGGTGCCGCCCAGGTCGTTGGCGCCCGCCCGCAGCGCTTGACGGGAACCCTCCCGCCCCATCTTCACCCACGACACCTGCACGTTGTCGATCAACCCGTGGTAGGCGATGCGGCCGACGGCGTGCATGAGCAGCGCCTCCCGGAAGGTGGGGCCCCGCCGGCTCCGTCCCTGGAGGTGGATGGGCGCGGCCATGTGCACGAACGGCAGGGGCACGAACTCGGTGAACCCGCCGGTCTCCTTCTGGAGGGCGCGGGTCCGCACCAGGTGGCGGGCCCAGTGCCGGGGCCGCTCGACTGAGCCGAACATGATGGTGATGTTCGACCGCAGCCCGATGCCGTGGGCGGTGCGGTGCGCCTCGAGCCATTCCTCGGTGTTCACCTTGTCGTGGCAGAGCACGGCGCGCACCTCGTCGTCGAGGATCTCGGCGGCGGTGCCGGGCAGGCTCCGCAGCCCGGCAGCGGCCAGGCGCGTGAGGTAGTCGGCCAGCGGCTCGCCCAGGCGCCGGGCGCCCTCGGTCACCTCGAGGGCGGTGAAGCCGTGGAGGTGCACCCCGGGAGTGACCTCGGAGACGGCCTTGATCACCCGCAGGTAGTACTCACCGTCGAAGTCGGGGTGGATGCCGCCCTGGAGGCAGACCTCGGTGGCGCCCCGGGCCACCGCCTCCACCGCCCGGGCCTGGATCTCCTCGATCGACAGCAGGTAGGGCGCGCCCCGCAGGTTCAGCGACAAGGGGCCCTTGGAGAAGGCGCAGAACCGGCACTTGAAGGTGCACACGTTGGTGTAGTTGATGTTGCGGTTGGCCACCCACGTGACCGTGTCGCCCACCGCCCGGGCCCGCAGGTCGTCGGCCACCTCGGCCACGGCCGCCACCTCGGGGCCGCGGGCGCTGAAGAGGGTGACCAGCTCGTCCTCGCCCGCCTCCTGGCCGGCGACCACGCCCTCGAGCACCTCGCTGACCGCCGTCTCCCCCCTGCTCCCCGTTCTTTGTCGGCTCGACCACCGCTGCGGTGGCTCATCCGACAAAGAACGAGGGGGGTGGGGCAACAAGACGGGCGGCGGCTGCTCGGCGCCGGCGTGCCAGCGGTCGTCCCGGGCCAGGCCCTCGGCGTCGCTGCGGTCGAGCACCGCCGCCCGCAGCGCCGGGTCCAGCCAGCGCTCGGGCTCGGTCACGTACTCGGGATAGGCGGTCAGCCGGGGGGCCAGCGCCAGGCCCCGGGCCTCGGTGGCCTGTCGCAGCCGCTCCACCTCCGGCCACGGCCGCTCGGGGTTGACGTGATCGGGGGTCACCGGGGACACGCCGCCCCAGTCGTCGATGCCGGCGTCGAGGAGGCAGCCGAAGTCGTCGCTCAGGTTGGGCGGCGCCTGGAGGTGGACGTCGGCCGGCAGGACCAGGCGGGCGGCGGCCACGGTCCACAACAGCTCCTCGGCCGGGCACGGCGGCGCCCCCTGCATGGCCGTTCCCGGCTTGGGCAGGAAGTTCTGGACGATCACCTCCTGCACGTGGCCGTGGCGCCGGTGGGCGGCGGCGATGGCTCCGAGGGCCTCGAGGCGATCGGCCCGTGACTCGCCGATGCCGACCAGCACGCCGGTGGTGAAGGGGATGGACAGGCGCCCGGCCGCCTCCAGCGTGGCCAACCGCCGCTCCGGTGCCTTGTCGGGAGCCCCCCGGTGGGCGGCGAGATCGGGCGCCAGCGACTCGAGCATCATCCCCTGGGAGGCGGAGACGCTGCGCAGGCAGGCGAGCTCGTCGCGGAGGAGGGCGCCGGCGTTGGCGTGGGGGAGCAGGCCGGTCTCCTCGAGCACCAGGCGGCACATGGCGGCCAGGTAGCCGACCGTGGTCTCGTGGCCGTGGTCGGCCAGCCAGCGGCGGGCGACCGGATAGCGCAGTTCGGGCCGTTCACCCAGGGTGAACAGTGCCTCATGGCATCCCGCCGCCGCTCCGGTGCGGGCGATGGCCAGCACCTCGTCGGGGGAGAGGTAGGGGGAGGCGACGTGGGCCGGCGGTTCGGCGAACGTGCAGTACCCGCAGCGGTCGCGGCACAGCCGGGTCAGGGGGATGAACACCTTGGGCGACCACGTCACCCGGTGGCCGTGCGCCGCAGCTCGCACGCCGACGGCGGCGGGCAGCAGGTCGTCGGAGGCCAGGGCGAGGAGCTCGGCACCGTCCATGGCGTGACCCTACCGAGTCGGTCGCGTGCGACCCCGGCACCGGTGTGGGCTGGCTGCGGTCGTGGCTACCCGCCGTCGGAGCGCCGGGCGGCCGTGGCCAGCGCCCCGTCGAACACCGGGTCCGGGCGCAGCTGGAGCAGGGCGGACGCCAGGAGGGCTTCGGTCGTGGCCGGCAGGGCGCCGATGGTCGACTCCCACGCCGGCCGGTCGCCCTGCACCACCGAGGCGGTGACCGTGGCATCGGCCTGGGTCACGGTGACCTCGACCTCGCCGGTGGCCAACACGATGGAGGGCCCCCCGGAACGGTCGTCTTCGTCGATGGCGACGCCCGGGAGCCGGTCGGCGAGCCAGCCGGCGAGCAGGCTCCGTTCGAGCGCGGTCCCGCCCACGGTGGCGGCCGAGACGTGATCGAGCACGGGTCGCACGCCCGGCCGGCGGGCCACCATGGCGAGCTGGCGCCGGAGCGGCAGCAGCCGCAGCCAGGCGAAATCGCTGACCTGCACCCGCCGGCGCAGGCGCTGGAGGTGACCGAGGCCGGCACGGCCGCCGGCGAGGGCGCTGTCGACGATCAGGTGGTCGGCCGTCTGGAGCAGCGGGTCGTCGGGGTCAGGGTGGTCCTTGCGGCACCACACCACCACGGGAAGGTCGGGGAGGGTCAGGGGCTCCACCACCGAGTCGAGGTGGGCGGTGACCTCGCCCGACAGCTCCAGAGCGACGTCGTCGATGCCCAGGCACTGGTTGCCCCGGGGCAGGAGGTGCACGCCCACCCGGGCGGCCAGGCGGTGCTCGTCGCCCGGGAGCAGCCGCAGCGCCACCACCCGGCTGGGCTGGTGCTCACCCAGGCCGTGGACGGTGTCGAACACGTCGTCCACCTCGATGGCGGCGTCGCCCACCACCAGCAGGGTCAGGAACGAGGTGCGCACCGCTCCCCGGTGGTCGCGGCAGCGGAGATCGTCGAGGGCGTGCAGCACCGATCCCATCGACGCGGCGTCGTCGCGCCAGGTCCCCACCGTGACCATGCCGGCGCTCATGGGAGGCGTCGCCCCCGACGGGCTCGGGGGGTCACGGTTGCCGCCACCGCCGGCCGTCGGCCTCCAGGAGGCGGTCGGCCTCGACCGGTCCCCACGTGCCCGCCTCGTAGGGCACGGGGAGCACGGGTTTCTCGGCCCACGTCTCCAGCAGGGGCTGGGCGATGCGCCACGCCTGCTCCACCTCGTCGGTCCGGATGAACAGCGTGGGGTCGCCGAGGAGCGCGTCGAGCAGCAGACGTTCGTAGGCCTCGGGTGCCTCCTCCAGGAAGGCGGCGCCGTAGGAGAAGTCCATGGACACCGTGCGCACGTCGAAGGCCTGGCCGGGCACCTTGGCGCCGAAGCGCAGGGTGATCCCCTCGTCGGGCTGGATGCGCAGCACCAGGGCGTTGGGCCCGAGTTGGACGGCCTGGGTGGGGGCGAAGGGCAGGTGCGGCACCCGGGAGAACTCCAGCGCCACCTCCGTGACCCGCTTGGGCAGCCGCTTGCCGGTGCGCAGGTAGAACGGGACCCCGGCCCAGCGCCAGTTGTCGACCCGCAGGCGCATGGCCAGGTAGGTCTCGGTCCGGCTGTCGGGGGCGACGCCGTCCTCCTCCAGGTAGCCCGGGACATCCTCGCCACCGAGCCACCCTCCCCCGTACTGGGCCCGGACGGTGTCGGACAGGACCTCATGGGGTTCGAGCACGTCCACGGCGTCGAGTGCCTTCACCTTCTCGTTGCGGATCCCCGTCGGCGACATCGACGCCGGAGGCTCCATGACGGTCAGGGCCAGGACCTGGAGGAGGTGGTTCTGCACGATGTCGCGCAGCGCTCCGGCCTGCTCGTAGAAGCCGGCCCGGTGGCCGACGCCCTCGGACTCGGCCACGGTGATCTGCACCGAGTCGACGTACTGGCGGCTCCACACCGGCTCGAAGATGGTGTTGGCGAAGCGCAGCGCCAGCACGTTCTGCACGGTCTCCTTCCCGAGGTAGTGGTCGATCCGGTAGATCTGGTCCTCCTCGAGGACCTCGTGCAGCTCGTGGTCGAGCCGGCGGGCGCTGTCCAGGTCACGGCCGAAGGGCTTCTCGATGACGACCCGGCAGAACTGGCCTCCCCGAGCCGGGTGGTGCAGGCCGGCGGCCCCCAACTGGTGGACCACGGCGGAGAACACGCCGGGCGGCGTGGACAGGTAGTGGAGACGGTTGCCGGCCGTCCCGTGGTCCCGGTCGAGGTCCTCCAGCACCTCGCCCAGGCGCTTGTAGGTGGCCAGGTCGTCGTAGCCGCCGGCCACGTAGCGAAAGCCCTCCTCCAGCTGTGCCCACGCCTGCTCGTCGACCTTGCCTCCCGGCCGGCGCCCGCCGGCGGCCTCCACTGCCTGGCGCATCTGGCGCCGGAAGCCCTCGTCACCCAGGTCGGTGCGGCCCACGCCGACGATGGCCGTCCCCGGCGAGAGCTGCCCCCTGGAGGCCAGCGCCTGAAGGGCGGGCATGAGCTTGCGGCTGGTGAGGTCACCACTGGCCCCGAAGATGACCACGGCCGCCGGGGAGGCGGCGCGGTCGACACCCAGGCCCTCGAACAGCGGATGGGCGAGGGCGTCGTCGGCCGGACGACCGAGCACTCCCGCCGACGCGTCCATCAGTGGGCGTCCGCCTCGGCGGCCTTCTCCTGCAGGGTGGCGACGGCTTCGTCGTAGGCCTTGGAGAAGGCGGCCACACCCTCTTCCTCGAGCACCCGGCCCACGTCGTCCATGTCGATGCCCACGCTCTGAAGGTCGTCGAACACCGCCTCGGCCTCGTCGAGGCCCTCTTCCACGGTGGCGGCGACGGTGCCCTGCTCCTCGAACGCCTCCAGCGTGGCCGACGGCATGGTGTCGACCGTGTCGGGGCCGATGAGGCTGTCGACGTAGAGCGTCGGGGGGAAGTCGGGGTTCTTGGTGGACGTCGACGCCCACAGTGGCCGCTGGAGCCGTGCCCCCTTGGCCTCCAGCGCCTCCCAGCGGGGCCCGGAGAAGTTCTCCCGGAACAGGCGGTAGGCCAGCTTGGCCTGGGCCAGGGCGGCCCGGCCCCGCAGGGCCAGCGCCTCAGGGGAGCCGATGGCCTCCAGGCGCCGGTCGACCTCGGTGTCCACCCGGCTGATGAAGAAGGAGGCGACGCTGTGCACTCGGGACAACGACGCCGCCCCGGTGTCGGAGGCGGCCAGCTCCTCCAGGCCCGAGAGGTAGGCCTCCATCACCTCGGCGTACCGGGGGATCCCGAAGATCAGGGTGACGTTGATCGACGCCCCCTCGGCGATCATCTCCCGCACGGCGAGGACGCCTTCGGCGGTGCCGGGAATCTTCACCAGCAGGTTGGGCCGGGCCAGGTCGGTGTGGAAGCGGCGGGCGGCGTCGATGCTGGCCGAGGTGTCACGGGCGAGATCGGGCGCCAGCTCGAGTGAGACGAAGCCGTCGCTGCCGTCGCTCTCGTCGTACAGGGGACGCAGGGCGTCGAGGGCGTCGGCGATGTCGGTCTTGACCATGGCCCAGTAGGCGCGAGGCGCCGAGCAGCCGTCGGCCATGAGCCGGGCGAACTGGTCGTCGTAGAACGAGCCGCCGGCCATGGCCTTCTGGAAGATGGACGGGTTCGACGTCACCCCCCGAACACCCTTGTCGAGCAGGCGGTCGAGGGTCCCGTCCGCCAGCCAATCGCGCCGCAGGTCATCGACCCACGGGCTCTGGCCCTGCTGTGCGTACAGGTCGTGGAGCTTGGTCATGGGGGGGAACTCCTGGCGCGAGGGGATGCTCCCTGCTACCTATCCGAGATGCGGACGTCGTAGACGCGCGTCGGCGCACGCGAGAAGGGCCGGGGCGGTTGCCCCGGCCCTTCTCCTCTCAGATCGCTCGGGTCAGCCGGAGACGAGCTTGCGAGCGGCGTCGGCGATGTGGCCGGCGTCGATGCCGGCGGCGGCGAGCAGCTCGGCGGGCTTGCCCGAGGTGGGCATGTTCCGCACGGCCAGCTTCACGATCCGCGGGTGGTCGTCGACGTCAGCGAACACCTCGAGCACGGCGTCACCCAGGCCGCCCTCGGGCCAGTGGTCCTCCACGGTGATCACCCGTCCGCCGGCGGCCTTGGCCGCGGCCCGCAGGCCGGCGGCGTCGATGGGCTTGACCGAGTAGCAGTCGACCACCCGGGCGGCGATGCCCTCGCCGGCCAGCGTCTCGGCGGCCTCGAGCGCCTCGTGCAGCGTGATGCCGGCGCCCACGATGACCACCTGGTCGTCGTCCGACTGGCGCACGACGCGGCTGCCGCCGACCTCGAACTCCTCGTCGGGACCGTAGAGGACCGGCGTGGCCGCCCGGGTGGTCCGCAGGTAGGAGACGCCGGACAGATCGGCCATCTGGCGGACGAGCTGGGCGGTCTGGTTGGCGTCGGACGGGTAGAGGATCGTGCTGCCGAACACCGCCCGCAGGGAGGCCAGGTCCTCGAGGCCCATCTGGGAGGGGCCGTCCTCACCGATGGACACGCCGGCGTGGGAGCCGACGAGGGAGAAGCTGGCCTGGCTGACCGCGGCCATGCGCACGAAGTCGTAAGCGCGGGCCAGGAAGGCGGCGAAGCTGGAGGTGAACGGCACCCAGCCCCGCACCTGCATGCCGATGGCCGCCGCCACCATCTGCTGCTCGGCGATGTACATCTCGAAGAAGCGCTCGGGATGAGCCTTCTTGAAGATCTCGGCGTGGGTGGAGTTCGACACCTCGCCGTCGAGCGCCACCACGTCGCCGCGCGCCGAGCCCACCGCCGCCAGCGCCTCGCCGTAGGCCTTGCGGGTGGCCATCTCGCTGCCGACCTCGTAGCGAGGCAGCTCGAGCGCTCCGGTCTCGAAGGTGTGCGGCGTGCCGGAGGGAGGCTTGGGGACCGAGACCCGGATGTCGCGCTGGCCACCGAGCTCCTCGATGGCGTCGTCGGTGTCGGCCAGCGCCTTGCCGTGGGCGTCGTCCTGATCCTCGACCGCGGCCACGCCCTTGCCCTTCAGCGTGCGGGCCACGATGACCGTGGGCCGGTCGGTGGTCGCCACCGCTTCGGCGTAGGCGGCGTCGATGGCCGCCACGTCGTGACCGTCGACCGGGATGGCGTGCCAGCCGAAGGCCCGGGCCCGGTCCACGTAGCTGTCGAGGTCCCAGCCGTGCATGGTCTCGCCCCGCTGGCCGAGGCGGTTGACGTCGATGATGGCGGTGAGGTTGTCGAGGCCGGCGTGGGCGGCATGCTCGAACGCCTCCCACATGGACCCCTCGGCCATCTCACTGTCGCCGCACAGGACCCACACCCGGTAGGGGAGACGGTCGAGGCGCTTGGCCGCCAGGGCGATCCCCACGCCGATGGGCAGGCCCTGGCCGAGGGAGCCGGTGGCCACGTCGACCCAGGGCAGGATCGGCGTCGGGTGGCCCTCGTAGCGGCTGCCGAAGGCCCGGAAGCTGAGCAGCTCCTCGTCGCTGGTCACGCCCACCGCCTTGTACACGGAGTACAGCAGCGGGGAGGCGTGGCCCTTGGAGAAGACCAGGTGGTCGTTGTTGGGGTTCTCCGGCTCGTCGAAGTCGTAGTGGAGGTACTTGCTGATCAGGACAGCCAGCAGGTCGGCAGCCGACATCGACGATGTCGGGTGGCCCGAGTTCGGTCCCGCTGCTGCACGCACCGAGTCCACCCGGAGCTGTTGAGCGAGCTCTTCCCACTGCTGCTGGTCGGTCATCTGGCATCCCCCGTTGCGCCGGTCGCGTCGATGGGGTTCACACTACCCTCCGTCCGGGGACCGACGCCCACCTGCTCAGAGGTCTCGAAAGAGCACCACCGACGCCGTGAAGCCGTGGAGGAAGCTGCGACCTCCGACCGGGCCGATCTCGCCGGCGCACGACATCCCCGCCACCGGGCCGTCGGCGATGGCCGACGAGACGATGGCGGCGTCGTGGTCGGCCACGTCGAACAGGTGGGAGCCTCGGCCGTTGCAGGTGAAGAGCAGGGCGGCGTCGCCGTCGGAGGTGGCCATGAGGTGGCGAAGGTCCTCGTCGGCGGTGTCGGCGTCACGGACCTGGAACTGCACGGTGTCGCCCACGTCGATCTCGTCGCCCACGGCAACCGCCTTGACCTCGCGGTCAGCCCCGAGCACGTTGCGGATGAGGAAGTCGCCCCGGCCGTAGTCGACCTTTCGCTCGTCGATCACCCGCCCCACGTGCAGGCCCCGCTGGGCCAGCTGGAGATCGTCGGGGCCGAGGGACTGGATCAGCTCCTGCACCCGGTCGAGAGCCGGGCGCCCGGCCAGCTCGTAGATCACCTGGCGCTCGCCGCGGGTGACGATCATGGGATCGCCCACGGGACGGCAGCCCTGGGAGACCACGGTGGAGACCTCGACGCCACCGAGGATGACGCCCACCGCCCCGTCGCTGAGCACCTCGCCATCCAGCACCAGCCGGTTGCCACCGGGCCCCCGGGCGGCAGAGGCGAGGCCGCCGACCACCGGCAGGTCGACGCCGACCTGCTCGCCCAGTCCGGACAGGAAGGAGTCGACCGGGAAGCTGAAGGGGTCGGCAAGGACGAGCAGGGCCCGGCCGTCGGCAGGGAGCACGTCAGGGGCGGGGAACCCAGCCACCGCCACCTGGTCGCCCACCTGCTCGGCGGTCAGGCGGATCGGCGCCACGCTGCTCATGGTTCCCGCCCACAGCGAGATGGCCGGCTGGTCCTCCACCTCACGGGCGCCGCCGACCACCGAAGCCGCCGTACAACCGACGAGGACCTCGGGCTGGAGGATGGACCGGACGGCGGCGGCGATGTCCTCCATGGCCCCGGTGTGGGCGGCGCTGACGAACAGCACGGCCAGCTGGGCGCCCTCACCCACCTTGTCGAGCACCTGGCCGGTGACCTCGCCGACGGCGTGGGTGGCGAGGGGGTGCTGTGACAACGCGGCGGCGAACGGCACGCTTCGACGCTATCGCCGAGGCGTCAGCCCGTCGCCGCGTTCGAAGCGCAGCGCGGCTGCCTCGGCCTGCTCCGCCGGCTCGAGCGGCTGCATGACCAGGTGCATCGCCACCCACAGCGTCCTCGACATGGGGTAGCAGGCGAGGGGGGTGGCGACGGCCACGGCCAGGGCGCCGGCGAGGATGGCCCCCACGGGGGCGTCGGGCAACGTGAGGGCGAAGGCGACCGAGACGAAGGCCACCAAGGCGGATTGGGTGAGGGTGATGTTGACGAAGTAGACGCCGAGGAAGAAGCCCTCCTCTCGCTCGAAGCGCATCCCGCACCCGGGGCAGTGCTCGGCCATGCGCCACCACCTCGTGAACAGCCCACCTGCCCCGCAGTGTGGGCACCGTCTCCGCACGCCACGCCAGAGCGCGGTCACCCATCCCGCCGGCTGGAGGTGGTCGCTGGAATAGCCTGCTGGGCGATGGCCACGGCTGAGACGGCTCCGACCACCCGTGACGCCATCCTCACGGCGGCCACTCGGGCCTTCGCCGACCACGGGTACGACGGTACCGCCCTCACCGAGATCGCGGTCGCCGTGGGCATCCGCCGGCCCAGCCTGCTGCACCACTTCGCCTCCAAGGAGGCGTTGTACCGGGAGGTCTTCACGCGGCTGTTGACCGACTGGGCGGTACGGGTGGAGGAGGCGGTCGACAGCCCACGGGAGGGTTGGAAGCTCGTCGACCACGTCATCGAGGCGGGCTTCACGTTCTTTCGAGAGAACCCCGAGTTCGTCCGGCTCGTTCGCCGGGAGGCGATCGAGGGCGGCAACCACCTCGGCATCGACCTCGGGGCCGCCCTGCGTCCTCACCTCCAGCGGGCGGTGCGGTTCTTCGAGCAGGAGATGGACGCCGGGCGGTTCCGGCGCCACGACCCCGAGCAGCTGCTCCTCACCGGCTATGGCGCGCTGCTCAGCTACTTCTCGGATGTGCCCTTCCTCGAAGGCCTGCTGGGGGAGGACCCGCTGGGCGAGGAGGCGCTGGCCCGCCGCCTCGAGCACGTACGCAGCTTCTTCAGGGCCGCGCTGGAGCCCTGACCGCGCCGGCGTCCAGCTCGACGCCTTCTCGCTCGAGGAGCGCCCGCTTGCACTCGGCGCCGAAGCCGTACTCGCCCACCCGTCCGTCGCTGCGAATCACCCGGTGGCACGGGATCACCACGGGAAGCGGGTTGCGGCCGAGGGCCGAGCCCACGGCCCGCACCGCGGCGGGCCGGCCCACCTGCTCGGCCACCCAGGCGTAGGACCTCACCTGGCCGAAGGGGATCTCCGCGGTCACGGACAGCACCGCCCGCCCGAACGCCGACAGCCCGCTGAGATCGACGGTGAGCCCGCGTGGCGATCCGTCGTGGAGCGCGGCGAGCAGTCCCGGCGGGGCGACCGCAGCCGGCGTTGGCCGGCGCCCGAACCGGAGCTCGTACTGCCGCTCGAACTGCGCCCGGGCGACGTCGGGAGGGCCGGCGGGCGCCACCCGGGTCAGTCCCCGGTCGCCGAAGGCCACGAAGAGCGGCCCGACAGGGCCCTCCACCAGGACGTACTCGTCGGTCTCGGTTCCCACGTCCTCGGTCGCCACCACCACGGGGTACCTCCTGGTCCGAGCGGGCCCCTGCGCCGCCTCCTCCTCCGTTGTAGCTCATGGCGTGGAGCCCCGCCGGGGCGGCGTGCCACCGGCACGTCGCTACCGGCCCGTATCCTCGCCGGCCGTGCGCCGTCTCCTCGTACCGGCGATCCTGGCCGTCGTCGCGCTGTCGTCCACCCTGGCGGGACTGCGCGCCGGGCCACCCGCGATCAGTGATGGCGGTGGCGAGGTGGGGCTGGCTGCCGCCGCCGTCGAGGCGCCCCTGCTGAGCCCCCGCCGGGCGCCGGCCTTGCTCGTGGAACCCATCGGCAGGGCCCGCCTGGTCCAGGCGCTGCACGAGATCTCGATGACCGGCCCCGACGCCTCCTGCCTGGTGGTGACGCAGGCGGACCAGGTGCTCTACGAGCACCAGGCCGACCTGGCGCTGGCGCCGGCATCGGGACTGAAGCTCCTCACCGGCACCGCCGTGCTCGCCCACCTCGACCCCGGTGAACGGCTGCGGACGACGGTCCAGGCGGCGGCACCGCCGACGGGTGGCGTGGTCGACGGGGACCTCTGGCTCGTCGGCGGGGGCGACCCGGTGCTCGGCACGGCGGCGTGGGCGGCGCACTTCACCCGCCAGCCGGCGCTGTTCACCTCCATGGAGGAGCTGGCCGACCGGGTGGTCGACGCCGGGGTGGCCGAGGTGCGGGGGCGGGTGGTGGGCGACGACAGCCGGTACGACTCGGTGCGTGCCGTGCCGTCGTGGCCGGCCCGCTACCTCCAGGCCAACCAGGTGGGGCCGCTCTCGGCCCTTTCGGTCAACGACGGCTTTGCGGTGTGGGAGGGCCTGGGGCAGACCTTCGCCGACCCCCCGGCCGGCGCCGCCGGCGTGCTCACCGACCTGCTCCGCCAGCGGGGTGTGACCGTGGCCGGTGAGCCGGCGTCGGGGCAGGCTCCCGCCGACGCTGCCACCGTTGCCGGCACCGACTCCCCCCCCATGGCCGAGCTGGTCGCCCAGCTGCTGCGGGAGAGCGACAACGGCACCGCAGAACTGCTGGTCAAGGAGCTGGGGCTGCGGGTGGCGGGGGAGGGCTCCACCGCCGCCGGCACCCGCGTGGTGGCCGAGACCCTGGCGGCCATGGGCCTCCCCGCGGAGGGCCTGGTCGTGGTCGACGGCTCCGGGCTCGACCCCGGCAACCGGGTCACGTGCCGCCTGCTGCACGCCGTGCTCCACGCCAGCAAGGACGGCGGGCCCCTCCGCCAGGGACTGCCGGTGGCGGGGACCAGCGGCACCCTGTCCGAGCGGCTCCTCGACGACGCCCTGAGCGGCCAGGTCCGAGCCAAGACGGGGTCCATCCGGGGGGTGGCGTCGCTGTCCGGTTTCGCCGTCACCCGGGGTGACTTCGACCTGACCTTCTCGTTCATCCTCAACGGGATCAACCGCTTCGGCGACGCCATCGCGTTGCAGGAGCAGCTCGCACGGGCCCTGGTGCGCCATCCGGACCTCCCGCAACTGGAGGAGATCGGGCCCGGTAGCTACCCTGAGGCCGCCTGAGCACCCGGTGGCCCACCGGGGAGGACGACCGCCGCGCCGCCCGTAACGTGACCGATGTGGCCGACGACATCCCCATGTTCCCCCTGGGGACGGTGCTCCTGCCCGGCGCCCACCTGCCTCTTCAGGTCTTCGAGCTCCGGTACCGGCGCCTGGTCGAGGCCTGCCTGGACGGCGAGCCCGAGTTCGGTGTCGTGCTCATCGAGCGGGGGAGCGAGGTGGGCGGTGGCGATCGCCGCTTCGACGTCGGCTGCGTGGCCCGCATCCTCTCCGCCGTTCAACTGGACGGAGGTCGCTGGTTGCTGAGCACGGCGGGCACCCGGCGCTTCCGGGTGGTCCGGTGGCTTCCCGACGCCCCCTATCCCCGCGCCGAGGTGGAGCCCTGGGACGACCCGAGCCCCGGTCCTGGTTCCGCCGAGCGGCGGTCGGTGACGCTCACCGTGCTGCGGCGAGTGCTGGCGATGGCCGCGGAGGTGGGTGATTGGGTGGCCGACGCCACCACGCCGGTCGAGGACGACCCGGTGCTCGCCAGCTACCAGATGGCGGCGCTGGCGCCCCTCGGTGAGCTCGACCGGCTGGACCTGCTCGCCGCTCCGAGCCCCGATGACCGCCTCGACCGGTTGGCCCGCCTGCTGGAGGAGGAGGCGTCGGTGCTTGCCAGCCGCCTGGAGGGGGGATAGGAAGGACCCCTCCGACCATGCGAGGACCATCAGTGGCCGAACGACGCCCGAACGACAAATCGATCCCCAACCTGGCCACCGAGCTGTGGGACCTCGTGCGGGCCTACGCCAAGCAGGAGACCATCGAGCCCGCCAAGGGCCTCGGCCGGTTCGTGACCTTCGGGGTGGCAGGATCGGTGCTGCTGGGCCTCGGAACGGTCCTGCTCGTGGTGGCCGTCCTGCGGCTCCTCCAGGACCAGATGGGGACGATCTTCGACGGCAACCTGTCGTGGGCCCCGTACGTCCTCACCTTGATCATCTGCGCCGCCGTCATCGGCGCCGCCCTGTCCGCCGTACGAAAGAAGGGGTCCCGCTCGTGACCACGACCGCCCGCGTCGGCCAGGGTGCCACCGTTTCCCGCGACGACATCGAACAGAAGCTGCGTGAGATCCGCGGCGAGGCCGGTGAGGTGGCGGAATCCAACCGCGACTACGCCGTGCTCGCCGCCGTGGCCACGGCCGTGGTGGTCGTCGCGGTGGCGTACTTCTTCGGCCGGCGCAAGGGCAAGAAGCGCACCACGGTGGTCGAGGTCCGCAGGGTCTGATGCTGCGGTACCTGTACCGAGCGGGCCAGATGAAGGGTCTCCTCGGGGGCTCGAGGCCCTGGACCATCATCTGGGCGTTGCTGTTCGGCGCCCGCATGCTCAAGAAGGCGACGGGACGCGAGTCCGAGGTCGTTCACCGCACGGAGCTCGAGCCCGGTGACGGGCTCGTCATCCGCCACGAGAACCGACCCGAGCGGCAGCGAAAGCGGTGACTCGCCCCTTCCGGCCGGGCGAGCGGGTGGTCCTGGCCGACAGCAAGGGGCGGCGGTACCTCCTCGCACTGTCCGAGGGGGGGAGCTTCCACAGCCATACGGGCATCGTCGAGCACGAGGCGGTGCTGGGCTGCGAGGAAGGGATCACCGTGCGGTCCACCACCGGCGCCCGCTACACCGCCATGCGCCCGACCCTGGCCGACTTCGTGGTGCAGATGCCCCGCGGCGCCCAGGTCATCTATCCCAAGGACCTGGGCGCCATCCTCATGCTGGCCGACGTCCACCCCGGCGTCCGGGTCCTGGAGGCGGGCGTGGGCTCGGGTGCGCTCTCCCTGGCCCTGGTACGGGCCGGCGCCGAGGTCGTCGGCTACGAGGTCCGGGCCGACTTCGCCGAGCGGGCCCGGGCCAACGTGGCCGCCTTCCTGGGCGAGGAGGCCGTCGCCTCGCGGTACCGGGTGGAGGCCGCCGACGTCTACGCCGGTATCGCCGAACGGGGCCTCGACAGCATCGTGCTCGACCTGCCCGAGCCGTGGCAGGTGGTCAAGCACGCCGAGTCGGCCCTGCGCCCGGGTGGCATCCTCGTGGCCTACACGCCATCGGTCCTCCAGGTAGCGCACCTGCGGGAGGTGCTGGCCACCAGCTCCTTCGAGCTGGCCGAGACGGTCGAGTTCCTGGCCCGGACCTGGCACGTCGAGGGCCAGGCGGTGCGGCCGGACCACCGCATGGTCGCCCACACCGGTTTCCTCACCTCCGCCCGCCTGCTCGGCCCGGTGCCCGGTGGCCTCAAGCCGGCCAGGACCCCTCGGTGAACTTCTTCGATCTCTTCGTCGCCACCATGGTGGTCGTCGGGGTGGCGGGCGGTTACCGCCTGGGGTTCCTCGCCCGGGCGCTGTCGTGGGCCGGGCTGGCCGTGGGTCTCCTCGTGACCATCCGGTTCCTGCCCGACCTGGTACGGCTGGTACCCCTGCCCGCCGAGGACGCCAACGCCCGCCTGCTGGTGTCCATCGGCGTGCTGTTGATCGGCGCTTTCCTCGGCCAGGGCCTGGGCCTGCTGATCGGCACCCAGGCCCACCTGGCCATCCCCAACGCCGGCCGGCCCCTCGACCGCGTCGGCGGGGCGCTGGCCGGCGGCCTGGGCATCCTCGTGGCCGTCTGGCTGCTGTTGCCCACCTTCGCCGAGGTGCCGGGGACCGTCTCCCGCCAGGCCCGCAGCTCGTCGGTCGCCCAGACGCTCGATGCCGTCACGCCCCAGCCACCGGACACGCTCAGGGCCCTGCGGCGGCTGGTGGGCAACACGCAGTTCCCTGACGTCTTCGCCGCCCTTCGCCCGGCCCCCGACCTGGGGCCTCCTCCCGCCGACTCGGGGCTCGGTGCCGACCTGGCCCGGTCGGTGGCCGCCTCGACCTACCGGGTCGAGGGCGAGGCGTGCGGCCGGCTCCAGGAGGGGAGCGGATTCGTTGCCGAGCCCGGGGTGGTGGTGACCAACGCCCACGTCGTCGCCGGCCAGGACACCACTGAGCTCATCGCCGTCGACGGCAGCCGGGCAACGGCGCAAGTGGTGATGTTCGACCCCGAGACCGATCTCGCCGTCCTGACCAGCGGAGTGGGGGCGGCGGCGCTGCCCATCGCGCAGAGCGGGGTGGGTGCGCAGGGGGCGGTCTTCGGCTACCCCGGCGGTGGGGCCCTCGAGCTCTCGCCGTTCCAGGTGCGCGAGGAGGTCCAGGCCGTGGGCCGCGACCTCTACGGCAGCGGCCCCACTCGTCGCCAGGTGCTCATCCTCTCCTCTCGACTGGCGCCCGGTGACTCCGGTGCCGCCCTGGTCGACGGGACGGGGTCGGTGGTGGGCGTCGCCTTCGCCATCGCGCCCGATCGTTCCGGGACCGCCTACGCCCTCCACGTCGACGAGCTGCGCGAGGCGCTGGCGGCTCCCCGCGCTGCCGCCGACACCGGGCCCTGCCTGCGCTGAGCGGGGCGCCCGGGACTGGCGCCGTGCGCCGTGACGGCGAGCGGCCCGCTCGGGGCCGGGAGGGGAACGAGCCGCCGACCTGCTAGTGGCCCGCAGGGGCGGGCCGGCTGTGTTCGGCGCGCTCGGTCACGAGGGCGGGCACGTAGCGGGCGGCGACGGGACCGGCGATGGCCAGGAGCAGGACGTAGGCCGCGGCCACCGCTCCGAGGGCAGGCTCGATGCCGGCGGAGACGCCGAGTCCGGCGATGACGATGGAGAACTCGCCCCGGGCGATGAGGGCCGTGCCCGCCCGCAGGCGGCCTGGTCGGGCGATGCCCATGCGCTTGGCGGCCCACCAGCCGGTGAACACCTTGGTGCCAGCGGTGACCAACGCCAGGGCGACGGCGACGCCGGCGACCGGAACCAGTTCGGCCGGGTCGATCTGGAGCCCGAAGAACAGGAAGAAGGCAGCGGCGAACAGGTCCCGGAGCGGTCCCACCAGCAGGCTGGCCCGCTCCTGCACGGCCCCACCGAGGGCGATGCCGACCAGGAAGGCGCCCACGGCGGCGGAGACCTGCAGCTGGGCGGCGATGCCGGCGACCACGAGGGTCGTTCCGAGCACGCCCAACAGCAGTGCCTCGTCGGAGTGGCTGAGCAGGGCCCGGCTCAGCACGCCGCCATGGCGCAGAGCGGCGAACAGCACCAACGCCACCGTGGCCAGGGCGATCCCGACCGACGGCAGGCCGGCCAGCAGGGAACCACCGGTGAGCAGGGCTGCCACCACGGGGAGGTACACGGCCATGGCCAGGTCCTCCATGACCAGGATCGACAGCACCGACGGCGTCTCCCGGTTGCCCAGGCGGTCGAGGTCGGCCAGCACCTTGGAGATGACGCCCGAGGAGGAGATGTAGGTGACGCCACCGAGGAGGACCACCGCCCGGCCGTCCCATCCCAGGGCCAACCCGGCCAGCACGCCGGGCGCGGCGTTGGCGACCACGTCGAGGACTCCAGCGGGCAGACCCACCCGGAGGTTCTCACCCAGCTCCTCGGAGGAGTACTCGAGGCCGAGGGTGAGCAGGAGCAGCACCACGCCGATCTCCGACCCGACGGCGACGATGGTCTCGCTCACGTCGAGGGTCACGAGGCCGCCCCTGCCCACGAGCAGGCCACCCACCAGGTAGAAGGGGATGGGGCTGAGGCTCAGGCGGTCGGCCAGCCGGGCCAGGAGCCCGAGTCCGAGCACCACGAGTCCGAGCTCGGTGAGCACGAGGGCCACCTCAGCGGGTGCGGCGGCGAAGATCATCCCTGGGTGCCCGGGCAGCGGGTCACGGCGCTACCCCTGCTGGAGAAGGCGGAACAGCTCCTTGATGCCCTCGGGCGTCCCCACTGCGACGGCGGTGTCTCCCTGCGCCAGGGTGAAGTCACCGCCTGGCGCGGGGATGGTCTCGTCCCCCCGCACCACGGCGACGATGGAGACGCCGGTCTCGGTGCGCAGCGCCGACTCCCGCAGCGTCCGCCCAGCGCAGGCGGAGGTCGCACTCACCGGCAGCCAGTCGATGGTGAGGCCCTCGATGTGCTGCTGGAGGTCGGCCAGCCGCTCGCTGACATGGGACGTGCCCAGCAGCTCGGCCAGCGTCTGGGTGTCGTCGGCATCGAGGCGCACCACGTCGCGGCAGGCGTCGGGATCAACGCTGTCGTACACGAGCAACTCTCGCCGACCGGTCCGGTGGGCGAGGACGCCGACTCGATCGCCCTCCTTGGTGACGAAGTCGTAGCGGACGCCGACCCCGGGCAGTTGGGTCTCCTCGACCTCAGCCATCACCCGCCCTTCTGCCCACCATGCCAGCCGTCGGCGTCGGTCAGGCGGGCTCGATGAAGATGCACTCGCCCGGGCACTCCTCGGCGGACTCCACCACGTCGTCGAGTCGTTCGTCGGGGAAGCTGGCCAGGCCTTCGGCGCCGCCGGGGTCGCTGAGGACCTTGTCGCCCTCCTTGACGTAGGCCAAGCCGTCGTCGAGCAGCGTGAACACGTCGGGGGCGATCTCCTCGCACAGGCCGTCGCCCGTGCAGAGATCCTGGTCGATCCAGACCTTCATCGGCATCAGCGCTCGCTCCTGTACTTCGCTGGTCAGCGGTCCCGCCCAATTTACCCGGTGCGCGGGAGGAAAACTCACGGCGGCGGCATTCCGGGATTCCGGCGCCGGCGGGTGTCGTCCGTTTCCCTTGGTCCCCCGTGTATCGTCGCCCGCGGATCGACAGGAGCCCGAGCATCGACAGGAGGGAGTCCTGTGGCCGACCACGACGAGGCCGAGCTCGAAGAGCTGCGCGAGCAGGCGATGACGCTGGAGGAGGAGGTGGCCCTGCTCCGGCGGCGGCTGCAGGATGCGCCCAAGCGGGTCCGCACCCTCGAGGAGCGCCTGCTGGAGACCAAGGGCCAGCTGGCTCAGGCGGTCTCCCAGAACGAGAAGCTCAGCTACACGCTGCGCGAGGCCCGCGAGCACATCGCCGCGCTGCGTGAGGAGGTGGAGAAGCTCACCCAGCCCCCGTCCGCCTACGGCACCCTCCTCGGCCACAACGACGACGGCACGGTCGACGTCTTCTCCGCCGGGCGGAAGATGCGGGTGGCGGTGCATCCCGACCTGACGGAGTCCGACCTGCCCCGCGGCGCCGAAGTGGCGCTGAACGAGTCGCTCAACGTGGTGCTGGCCCGGGCTCCGGAGATCTCGGGCGAGGTGGTCACCGTCAAGGAGCTCCTGGACGACCGGCGTCGGGCGCTCATCCTCGGCCGGGCCGACGAGGAGCGGGTGGTGGAGCTCTCCGACTCCATGGTCACCACCCTGCTGCGCGCTGGCGACACGGTGCTGATGGATCCCCGATCGGGCTTGATCCTCGAGAAGCTTCCCCGCCCCGAGGTCGAGGAGCTGGTGCTCGAGGAGGTGCCCGACATCTCCTATGCCGATGTCGGAGGCCTCGACGCCCAGATCGAGCAGATCACCGACGCCGTCGAGCTGCCCTTCCTCCACCGCCGCCTGTTCGAGGAGTACCGCCTGCCGGCCCCCAAGGGCATCCTGTTGTACGGCCCTCCGGGCTGCGGCAAGACCCTCATCGCCAAGGCGGTGGCCAACTCGCTGTCCAAGAAGGTCAGCCAGGTCACGGGGCAGCCCGCCGCCCGCAGCTACTTCCTCAACATCAAGGGCCCAGAGCTGCTCAACAAGTACGTGGGTGAGACCGAGCGTCAGATCCGGCTGGTGTTCCAGCGAGCGCGGGAGAAGTCGGAGGAGGGCGTTCCCGTCATCGTGTTCTTCGACGAGATGGACAGCTTGTTCCGCACCCGCGGCAGCGGCATCAGCTCCGACATGGAGTCGACCATCGTCCCGCAGCTCCTGGCCGAGATCGACGGGGTGGAGACCCTGCGCAACGTCATCGTCATCGGTGCCTCCAACCGCGAGGACCTCATCGACCCGGCGATCCTGCGGCCGGGCCGCCTGGACGTGAAGATCAAGATCGAGCGCCCCAACGAGGAGGCGGCCGTCTCGATCTTCAACCGCTACCTCGACACCTCCCTGCCGCTCGCCGCCGACGAGGTCGCGGAGCTGGGTGGCGGCGATCCGGAGAAGGCGGTGCGGGTCATGATCGAGCGCACGGTCGAGGTCATGTACCGGGCCGATGACGCCAACCGGTTCCTGGAGATCACCTACCAGAACGGCGACAAAGAGGTCATGTACTTCAAGGACTTCGCCTCGGGGGCCATGATCGAGAACATCGTGCGCCGGGCCAAGAAGCTGGCCATCAAGCGGCTCATCGCCGGCGGTGCGCCGGGGATCCGGACCTCCGATCTGCAGGCTTCCATCGCCCAGGAGTACAAGGAGCACGAAGACCTGCCCAACACCACCAACCCCGACGACTGGGCCAAGATCTCGGGCAAGAAGGGCGAGCGCATCGTCTACGTCCGCACGTTGGTGTCGCACGGCACCGACGATGTCGGCGGGGGCCGCTCGATCGAGCGGGTGGCCACCGGTCAGTACCTGTGAGGTGACGGCGCCGGACTGTCGCCGATTCGGGCGTCACCGGGGGTAGGGTCAACCTCGTGGCCATCCCCAAGGTCTGCGGGATCGAGACCGAGTACGGCATCGTGGTCCGGGGCGCCGCTGAGCCCAACCCGATGGCCGCCTCGTCGCTGCTGATCAACGCCTACGTGGCGTCGCTGCAGCCCCGCGTCGGTTGGGATTTCGAGGATGAGTCGCCCGGCAACGATGCCCGGGGCTACCGGGTCGAGGGCCCTGCCGCGCCCGAGGTGGAGACCCACCTGGTCAACGCCGTGCTGACCAACGGCGCCCGTTACTACGTCGACCATGCCCACCCGGAGCTGTCCATCCCCGAGTGCCGTGACGCCCGTGAGGTCGTCGTGTGGGACAAGGCCGCGGAGCAGATCCTCCTGCGCTCGATGCGTGCGGCGCAGGCCACGCTGCCCCCTGGGCAGGAGCTGGTGGTCTACAAGAACAACAGCGACCGCAAAGGCAACAGTTACGGCTGCCACGAGAACTACCTCGTCGATCGGGCGGTGCCCTTCCACCGCATCGTGGCGGGGATCGTGCCCTTCTTCGTCACCCGTCAGCTGTTCGCCGGGGCGGGCAAGGTGGGGTCCGAGGCTCCGGGCGTCTCCTCGGCCGAGGTCCCCTTCCAGCTGTCCCAGCGGGCTGACTTCTTCGAGGAGGAGGTGGGGCTCGAGACCACGCTGAAGCGCCCCATCGTCAACACCCGCGACGAGCCCCACTGCGACGCCCAGAAGTACCGGCGCCTGCATGTGATCCTGGGTGACGCCAACTGCTCCGAGCTCGCCACCTTCCTCAAGGTGGGCACGACGGCCGTGGTGCTGGCCATGATCGAGGACGACGAGCTGCCCCGGAACCTGGCGCTGGCCTCGCCGGTCCAGGCGCTGCGCCAGGTGTCCTACGACCTCGACCTGGGCCTGTCGCTCGAGCTCGCCGATGGTGGGCGGATCAGCGCCCTCGACATCCAGTGGGAGTACCTCAC
Source organism: Actinomycetota bacterium (assembly GCA_019348335.1). Classification (GTDB taxonomy): domain Bacteria; phylum Actinomycetota; class Acidimicrobiia; order Acidimicrobiales; family CADCSY01; genus JAHWJR01. The sequence continues at coordinate 7,961 of JAHWJR010000003.1, read as the reverse complement.
CTGGGCCCGCAAGTACGCCGACACCCACGGCCTCGACGCCGTCGGTGAGGGAGTGGGCGCCGAGATCCTTCGGCGGTGGGAATCGGTGCTCACCGCCCTCGAGACCGATCCCATGTCGCTGGCCGGCTCCCTCGACTGGGTGGCGAAGTACACGCTGCTGTCGGCCTACCGCGAACGCCACGGGCTGGCGTGGGACGCCGCCCGGCTGGCGGCGATGGACCTGCAGTACCACGACCTGCGCCCGGAGCGCTCCCTGTTCGCCCGTCTCGACGTCGAACGACTGACCAGCGACGCCGAGGTCGAGGCGGCGGTCACCGAACCCCCGGCCACCACCAGGGCGTGGTTCCGCGGCAAGTGCCTGCAGCGGTGGGCGCCGCAGATCGTTGCCGCCAATTGGGACTCCCTGGTCTTCGACGTGGGCGCCGACCCGTTGCGCCGGGTGCCCATGATCGAGCCACTCAAGGGCACGGCGGCCATGGTCGACGAGTTGTTGGAGGGATGTGCCACGCCCAGCGAGCTGCTCCAGCGGCTGGGCACGTGAACAGTGAGGTGATGAGGGATGGCTGAACGGGAACATCGGAGGAAGGCGGCGCCGAGTCGCCACGAGGAAGAGGTGGTCGACGACCAGCCGGCGAAGTCCGACAAGGGCGAGAAGATCAAGGCCGAGCTCGACGACCTGCTGGACGAGATCGACGAGGTCCTCGAGGTGAACTCCGAGGAGTTCGTCCGCTCCTACGTCCAGAAGGGTGGGCAGTAGGGCTCAGGCTCGGTTCTCCACCCAGGGCGAGAACCTCGAGCGGGTAGCCTCCCCGAGCGTGGCCTTCCCCTTCTACCTGCCCGGCGACGACCCGGGCCCCAGCTTTGCCGAGCTCCTCCGCCGTACCGGTGGGTGCCCTCCTGCGCCGTCGGGCCCGATCGACGACGTGACCCACGGCACCACGGTGGTGGCCCTGCGTTACTCCGAGGGCGTGGTCATGGCCGGCGACCGCCGGGCGACGTCGGGGAACCTCATCAGCCATCGCACCATGGAGAAGGTCTTTCCCGCCGACCGGCACTCCGGGGTGGCGATCGCCGGGGCGGCAGGCCCGGCGGTCGAGATGGTGCGGCTGTTCCAGCTCCAGCTCGAGCACTACGAGAAGGTCGAGGGCGTCGAGCTGAGCCTCGAGGGCAAGGCCAACCAGCTGAGCGTCATGGTCCGCAACCACCTGCCGGCGGCCATGCAGGGCCTCATGGTGGTGCCCCTGTTCGCCGGCTACGACCTTCGACGCGGCGCGGGCCGCCTCTTCCAGTACGACGTGACCGGGGGTCGCTATGAGGAGAGCGACTTCGCCACCAACGGGTCCGGCCGGCTGCACGCCGGAACGGTGGTCAAGCTCGGTTACCGAGAGGGCGTCGACCGCACGGGTGCGCTCGACCTGGCCATCTCGGCGTTGTTCCAGGCCGCCGACGAGGACTCGGCCACCGGCGGTCCCGACCTCGTCCGGGGCATCTACCCGACCATGGCCACCATCACCACCGCCGGCTTCGAGCGGGTGGACGCCGACGAGGTGGCGGCCCGCTTCCGCCAGCTGGTCGAGCGCTTGTCGACGCCCGAGGGCACGGCCAGCACGGGGGCCACGCCCACCATCCGCGGTGGAGGTGCGTCATGACCATGCCGTTCTACGTCTCCCCCGAGCAGGTCATGAAGGACCGGGCCGACTACGCCCGCAAGGGGATCGCCCGGGGCCGCAGCCTCGTCGCCGCCACCTATGACGACGGCATCCTCATCTGCGCCGAGAACCCGTCCCGCCGGCTGCGCAAGATCAGCGAGATCTACGACCGGATCGCCTTCGCCGCGGTGGGGAAGTACAACGAGTTCGACCAGCTCCGGATCGCCGGCATCCGCGCCGCCGACCTCAAGGGCTATGCCTACAGCCGCGAGGACGTCGACGCCCGCAGCCTGGCCAACAACTACGCCCAGATCCTGGGACAGATCTTCACGCACGAGATGAAGCCCATGGAGGTCGAGATCCTCGTGGCCGAGGTCGGCACCATTCCGGAGCAGGACCGCCTCTTCCACCTCCTCTACGACGGCACGGTCGTCGACGAGAGCCGGTTCACGGTGCTGGGGGGCGAGGCCGAGGCCATCGCCGAGCGGCTGCGGGAGCACTACGCCGACGGGCTCGACCAGCAGTCGGTGATCCGGGCCTCGACCGTGGCGCTGGCCGGGCCGGACCGCACCCTGGGCGCCGGCGAGCTCGAGGTGGCAATGCTGAGCCGCAGCGAGGAGCGCCGGGCGTTCCGGCGGCTGGACGAGGAGACCCTCACCCGCCTGCTGGCATGAGGGGGCGCCCTAGGCGACGGTGTTGACGTAGGCCTGGACCACCAGGGCCAGGACCACCAGCACAGCCAGCCAGAGCGACACCTGCACGACACGGCCGGGACCGTCGGCGTCGACGCCGCCGGCGTCGTCGTCGAAGGCCGACTCCACCTCGTCGACGAGCAGCAGCTCGCGGGCCAGCGCCAGGTCGGGCTCGTCCACCAGGACCTCCACGGCGCCCATGGGGTACGGGCCGTCGACGCCACCACCACGGAGCTGGGTGACCACACCCTCCGATCCCAGCCGAGCGGCCAGGACGCGGGCATGGAAGCCGGAAGGCACCTTGGCCAGCGGCACCATCCTCAGTTCGGGCACCTGATGAGCCTACTGAG
>JAHWJR010000003.1:0-5170 GCA_019348335.1 Actinomycetota bacterium | reverse complement strand
GGCACCTTGGCCAGCGGCACCATCCTCAGTTCGGGCACCTGATGAGCCTACTGAGCTGCGGAGTCCGCACAGCTCGCTTCGCTCGCCGGGAAGGCGTGGTGCCGCCTTCGGCGGCGCTCAGTCCCGCTCCGTCCGGCCAGGCCGGCTGGCGCCGGCGGCCGGACGGCGGATTATCGCCGGCGCAAGGCAGATAGCGTGACGCGATGGACCGGAGGATCTTCGGGCTGGAGAACGAGTACGGCGTCACCTGCACCCTGCGTGGTCAGCGCCGGCTCAGCCCGGACGAGGTGGCCCGCTACCTCTTCCGCCGGGTGGTGTCGTGGGGCCGCAGCAGCAACGTGTTCCTGGAGAACGGCGCTCGTCTGTACCTCGACGTGGGCAGCCATCCCGAGTACGCCACGCCCGAGTGCGACTCCATCCACGACCTCGTGGTGCACGACAAAGCCGGGGAACGGATCCTCGAACAACTGCTGACCTTCGCCGAGCAGCGCCTCCGTGAGGAGGGCATCCGGGGGGTCATCTACCTGTTCAAGAACAACACCGACTCCGCCGGTAACTCCTACGGGTGCCACGAGAACTACCTCACCAGCCGGCGTGACGACTTCGGTCACTACGCCGAGGTGCTCATCCCCTTCCTGGTGTCCCGCCAGATCTACGCCGGCGCCGGCAAGGTGCTCCAGACCGCCCGCGGGGCCATGTACTGCGTCTCCCAGCGGGCGGAACACATCTGGGAGGGCGTCTCGAGCGCCACCACCCGGAGTCGCCCCATCATCAACACGCGGGACGAGCCCCATGCCGACGCCGAGCGCTACCGGCGCCTGCACGTCATCGTGGGCGACTCCAACATGAGCGAGTACGCCACCTTCCTCAAGGTGGGCGCCACCTCCATCCTGCTGCGGATGCTCGAGGACCCAGGGGTGGTGCTCCGGGACATGACACTGGAGAACCCCATCCGTGCCATCCGCGAGATCAGCCACGACACGACGTGCCGCAAGCGCGTGCGGCTGGCCCACGGCCGAGAGGTGAGCGCCCTCGACATCCAGAGCGAATACCTGAACCGGGCGCTGCGCTACGCCGAGGCCAAGGGCGTGAGTCCCCTCGAGGAGCAGGCGTTGCGGATGTGGGAGCACTGCCTGACCGGCCTGGCCAAGGATCCCCTCTCGCTCGACCGGGAGTGCGACTGGGTCATCAAGCACAACCTGATCGAGGCCTACCGCGACCGCCACGACCTGCCGCTGATGCATCCCCGAGTGGCCTTGATGGACCTGCAGTACCACGACGTGAACCGGGAGCGGGGTCTGTTCTACCGGCTGCAGGCCCGGGACCTGGTCGACCGCATGTGTACCGACGAGGAGGTCGATCGAGCCGGGCCCGGCTCGCTCGAGCCTCCGCAGACCACTCGTGCCCGGTTGCGCGGGGAGTTCATCCGACGGGCCAAGGAACGCAAGCGCGACTACACCGTCGACTGGGTGCATCTGAAGCTCAACGACCAGGCTCAACGGACCGTGTTGTGCAAGGACCCGTTCAAGTCCAGGGACGAGCGAGTCGAACGGCTGATCGCCTCGTTGTGATCGTCCGGCCGTCGAAGACCGGCTGAGACGGCCGTGCCAACGTTCCGCACCGCCACCGTCGTCACCATCACCGAGGAGCGACCGGGCCTCCAGCGCATCGAGACCACCTTCCGCGACGCGGGGACCACCGCCGGCGAGGCAGAGGGCCGCGCCTACGTGCTCACCGACCTCCTCGGTCCGGTCGCGGTGGGTGATCGTGTCGTGGTGAACACCACTGCCATCGAGCTGGGCCTGGGAACCGGCGGGTGGGACGTCGTGCACTGGAACCTGTCACGGGACGAGTGGCGCTCGCCCGGGCCGGGCCACAGCATGAAGTTGCGCTACACGAGCCTCCAGGCCGACACCGGCGCTGCCGAGGAGTTCCACGCCGGTGTCCTCGCCGAGGCGGACGACCTCGACGGCGTACCCGTCGTGGTCTGTAGCCTCCACAGCCAGGTCCCGTGCGTGGCCGTGGCCCTCAAGCACCTGCGCCCGGAGCTGCGGTTGGCCTACGTCATGACCGATGCCGGCGCCCTGCCGCTGGCCACCTCCGATCTGGTGGCGGACATGAAGGCCCGGGGCGTGCTCGACGCCACGGTGACCGCCGGCCACGCCTTCGGCGGCGACCACGAGGCGCTCAACGTGCCGTCGGCGCTCGCCGTGGCCCGGCGGGTGGCCGGGGCCGACGTCGTGGTGGTGGGCATGGGCCCCGGATCGGCGGGGACCGCCACCCGCCTCGGCTACAGCGGGCTGGAGGTGGCTCCCGCCCTCGACGCCGCAGAATCCCTGGGCGGCCGCCCCATCGCCGCCGTGCGCTTCTCGCTCGCCGACCCCCGGCTCCGTCACCAGGGGGTCAGCCACCACACCCTGACCGTGCTGTCCCTGCTCGCCCGGGCCCGGGCCACCATCGGCGTGCCCCGTGGGGAGTTCGAGGCCCGGCTCCGCCGCGACCTGGAGGCCAGCGGCGTGGCCGATCGTCACCGCCTGCTCTCGGTGGCCGACCCCGGCGTCCCGGCGCTGCTGGCCGACCACGACCTCCACGTCCCGTCGATGGGCCGGCTGCCGGCAGCCGACCCCGGCTTCTACGCGGTGGCCGGCGCCGCCGGGACCGCCGCCGCCCACGTCGCCCGCTGAGGGCGGGAGGCGGCCGGCGCCCCGCCGCAGGCCCACCGGCTCATTCCCGGGGCGGCTCGGCGTGCGGCGGGAGGTGGTCGTCGGCGCCGGCGGGGTTCTGCTCGGCGCGCAGGGACTGGAGCTCGGCCTCCATCCCCCGCAGCGCCTCCAGCGCCTGGCGAGCGGCGCGCTGCAGCCGCACGAGGAAGGGCAGCAGCACGGCGGCGGCGGCCACGACCACGACGAGGAAGATCAGCGGTACGGGGTCCACGCCCAGGACCGTACCCTCCGGCGTAGGGCGAGCCGCCACAACTGCTCCGGAGCCCTGGCCGTCGCCCGCCCCGCCGGTACCATCGCCGGCGGTGTCGCGTGTCGAGCGTCTGCTCAACCTCACGGCCGCCCTGCTCACCGCCACCCGTCCACTCACCCGGGCGGAGATCCGCGAGCGGGTCCCCGGCTATCCGCCCGGTGACGACGACCGGGGCTCGTTCCGCCGGGCCTTCGAGCGGGACAAGGACGCCTTGCGGGAGATGGGCATCCCCCTGGTCCTTCGGGAGGTCCCCGGCACCGACCCCGCGGTCGAGGGCTACCTCATCCCCCGTGACCAGTACGCCCTGCGCGACCCCGGCCTCGAGCCCGACGAGCTGGCCGCCATCCACCTGGCTGCCGCCACCGTGCAGCTGGACGGGCTGCGAGGCACCGAGGCCATCTGGAAGTTGGGGGGAGTGCCGGCCGGGGGAGACCCAGCCGACACCCTCGCCGCCGTGCCGACCATCCCGCAGCTCGTTCCGCTGTTCACCGCCGTGTCGGAGCGCCGGCCGGTGAGCTTCGGCTACCGCGGTGAGCAGCGGACCGTCGACCCCCACCGCCTGTCCTTCACCCGGGGCCGCTGGTACCTCGACGGCGAGGACCATGCGAGAGGCGCCTCGCGCCAGTTCCGCCTCGACCGCGTCGAGGGCGACGTCACGCTGGGCGAGGCGGGCAGCTTCGAGCGGCCCCGCTCCCTCGACCCCGGTGGTGGCCGGCCCTGGGAGATGGGCGACGAGGAGCCGCTCGACGCCAGGGTCCGGGTCGACGCCGACCTGGCGGGGTGGGCGGTCGACCACCTGGGTGGCGACGCCGTGGTGGCCGAGGACGCCTCCGGGGTCGAGCTCGCCCTCAGGGTCACCAATCGTGACGCCTTCCGGTCGTTCGTCCTGGGCTTCCTCGACCACGCCGAGGTGCTCGGGCCACCGGAGCTGCGGACCGACATGGTGGCCTGGTTGCGGGAGCTGGCAGGGGAGGGCGCCTGATGGCCCGCCGCAGCGCCGACGCCAGGCTGCGCCGGCTGCTCGCCCTGGTGCCGTGGGTGGTGGCCCGCGACGGGCCGACCCTCGACGAGGTGTGCGCCCGGTTCGGGCTGAGCCAGGACGAGCTCGTGGCCGAGCTCGACCTGCTCTTCCTCTGCGGCGTGCATCCCTTCACGCCGGATTCGCTCATCGACGTGCTGGTGGCCGACGGGCGGGTGTGGATCCGGTACGCGGACTACCTCGAGCGCCCGCTGCGCCTGACGCCCGAGGAGGGGCTGGCACTGGTGGCGGCGGGGACGGCGTTGCTGGCCGTCCCCGGCTCCGATGCCGAGGGGCCACTGGCCCGGGGCCTGGCCAAGCTGGCGGGCGTGCTCGGCGTCGACCCCGGGGAGGCGTTGGACGTCGACCTGGGGTCCGCTCCCGAGGCGGTGCTGGAGGCGCTCCGGACGGCGATCTCGGCTCGGCGCCAGGTCGAGATCGACTACTACGCCTACGGCCGCGACGAGCGCACCCGGCGGGTCGTCGACCCCCATGCCGTGTTCGCCGCCGAGGGAGAGTGGTACCTCAGCGCCTACTGCCACCTGGCCCGGGCGCCACGGCGATTCCGGGTCGACCGTGTCCGCTCCATCGCCCTGGTCGACCGTGCGTTCGACCGCCGCCACGAGGTCCAGGCCCGCACGGTGTTCGAACCCGCGCCGGGTGACCCGCGGGTCGTGCTCGAGCTCGAGCCACGGGCCCGCTGGGTCTGTGAGCGGTACCCGGTGGAGGAGTGCGTCGAGCTCGGCGGCGGGCGTGTCCGGGTGACCCTGGCGGTCAGCGAACGGGCGTGGCTGGAACGGCTGCTGCTGAGGCTCGGCCCGGCGGCCACGATGGTGCAGGGAGACGAGGGAGTCAGGCCTGCCGCCGCCGCCCGTGTCCTCGATCGTTACCGGCGCGGATGAGCCGTTAGCCTCCGTCCCGAGTGAGCGAACCCCCCGGTCCCCCCGAGGTGGCCCCCGGTACCCCGGAGGTCGATGACGCCGCGCCCGTGACGACCCCCGAGCAGCGGACCCCCGATGCTCGCCAGCCCGAGGCCGGAGCGAGCGGTCCTGACGGCGATCGGACCGAGGACGAACCGGCCGAAGGTGAACCGGCCGCAGAAGAAACGGCCGCAGAAGAAACCTTCGCAGGTGAACCGGAAGCCGTGCCTGGCGAGGACGGCCCGGAGGCGCCGGATCT
>JAHWJR010000223.1 GCA_019348335.1 Actinomycetota bacterium | reverse complement strand
GCCGTGCAGGGTGGCGAGGGCGACGACACCGCCGAGCCGCCGGCGGACGCCGGCCCGTTCCCCGAGCACCTGCGACGCCAGATGAACTCGGTGAAGCGCACCGGCGCCAACGACACACGCGGCGTCCTGGCCGCCCTGGCCCCGCTGGCCGAGTTCGGTGTCAGTCCCGAGGAAGCCGTGCACCTCGGCTTCGGCCGCTTTCCGGTGGGCGGCGAGGCCCGCTACTCCCACGACTGGTGGTTCCCACGCTTCGGGCCGGGTTGGCGCCTGCACATGGGCACCGACATCTTCGCTCCCATGGGGACGCCCGTGCGGGCCCCGATCGACGGCACCATCAAGATCACCAACAGCGCCCTCGGCGGTCTGGCGGTCTACGTGGTCGCGCCCAACCGGGACTTCTGGTACCTGGCCCACCTGTCGGGGATCCCCGAGGGGATCACCCAGGGGACCGCTGTCCGTACCGGCGACGTGGTCGGCTTCAACGGTGACTCCGGCAACGCCCGTGGCGGTGCGCCCCACGTCCACGCCGAGTTCCACCCCGGGGGCGGCGCCGCCGTCGACCCCAAGCCCCTGCTCGACGAGTTCATTCGTGAAGCCGAGGAGGCGGCGGGGCCACTCGTCCAGAGCTATCGCGACGCGGCGGCAGCCGGACAACCGGGAGCCCCGGCTTTTCCGGGGGGAATGGCAGCCGGCGGTGATGCCGGCGCCGATCCTCCACGGGCCGCCCTGTTGTGGGCGACGGCGATGAACCCGAGTGGCGGCGCCCTGGCCCTGGCCGAGACCGAGGCCGCACGGATCGCCAGTTCGGTCGACTGGGCCGTGCTGGCCGCCAGTGAGGAACGTACGGAGGCGAGTGGCGAGGGCGAGCGCCTCGAGCGAGCCCTTCAGGGCTGGCTGGGCCCGTTGACGCCGCCGCTGCTGGCTGTGGCGCTGGCCGGTCCGACGGCCTGAGGCGCGGCGACGACCTAGTCGCGGAAGTTCTTGAACTGCAGCGGGAGCTCGAGGTCGGCCTCCCGAAGGGCGGCGATGACGGCCTGCAGGTCGTCCCGCTTCTTGCCCGTGACCCGTACGGAGTCGCTCTGGGTCTGCGAGGAGACGCCCTTGAGCCCGAGGCCCTTGATCCGCTTGTTGAGGTCGCGGGCGGCGTCGCTGGAGATCCCGGCGCGGAGCTGGGCCACCTGGCGAACCGTCTGACCGGCCGCCTCGTCCACGCGGCCCCAGTCCAGGACCTTCAGCGAAAGCTTGCGCCGGACGAACTTCTCCTCGACCACCTGGCGCAGGGCGCGGAGGCGGTCCTCGGTCCCCGACCGCAAGGTGAGCTCTTCTTTGCCCAGCTCGACCTCCGAGCCGGTGTTCTTGAAGTCGAACCGCGTGGCCACCTCGCGCCTGGCCTGGTCGACGGCGTTGCGGACCTCCTGCTCGTCGATCTCGGAGACGACGTCGAAGCTGGGCACGGCCCCACGCTATCGTGGGCCTCTGCGAGGGTCGGTACCCAAGCGGCCAAAGGGAGCAGACTGTAAATCTGCCGGCTCAGCCTACGGAGGTTCGAATCCTCCCCGGCCCACCATGCGTCACCGGTGTGGCGCCCCGCACGGACGGCCGGTGGCAGGGAGCCCCGGCGGTCACGTCACAGCAGTCGCTGCATCACGATCACGTCGAGCCATTGACCGAACTTGCGGCCGATCTCCCGCTCGACGCCCACGAGGGTGAAGTGGTGGCGCCGGTGGAGGGCGATGGACGCGTCGTGCCCGTCCACGATCCGTGCCATGACGGCGTGGAACCCGGAGGCGGCGGCCACGGTGAGCAGCTCCTCCAGGAGCAGGCCGCCCACGCCCGACCCGCGGTGGTCCCCGCGCACGTACACCGAGTCCTCCACCGTGGTGCGGTAGGCGGGCCGGTCCCGATAGGGCGACAGCGAGGCGAACCCGACCACCTCACCGTCGCCCGTGCCCTCGACGGCGACGACGACGGCATGGGCGCCGGACCGGGCGGCCAGCCACGCCTGCTGCTCGGCCAGGGTGCGAGGCACGAGGTCGAAGGTGGCCGTGGAGGTGGTGACCTCGAGGTTGTAGATGCCACGGATCGCCTCGGCGTCGGCCGGACGAGCGAGGCGGACCTCCACGGGGCCGGACCCTAGCCAGGGAGCGGCCCGGTATGATCGACCGCCGCGCCCCCTTAGCTCAGTCGGCAGAGCGTTTCCATGGTAAGGAAAAGGTCGTCAGTTCGATTCTGACAGGGGGCTCGAGGCGCCGGAAGGCCCTTGGCGGCGTAGCTCAGTTGGTAAGAGCACTCGGCTCATAATCGAGGGGTCGCCGGTTCGAGTCCGGCCGCCGCTACCACGCAGGAACAATGGGAGGACCGGGATGGCCAGTGACAAGCGGGTGAAGGTCACCCTCGCCTGCGAGGTGTGCAAGCGACGGAACTACATCACCATGAAGAACAAGCAGAACGACCGTGAGCGCATCCAGCTCAAGAAGTACTGCCGCTGGGAGCGCCAGCACACCGTGCACCGCGAGACTCGCTGACCGACGAGGGGTCCGGCGTGCCCGACGGAGGTAACCCCGAGCCGGCCGAAGAGGTCGAACCGGTGATGCCTGTGACCGCCGACGCCGTGAGCCCTCTGGTCGCCGCGGCCCGAGAAGGCGACCGAGCGGCGTTCGAGGAGCTGGTCCGGCGCACCTCGGCCGAGACCTACACCCTCGCCTACCGTCTGCTGGGCAACGAGGAAGACGCCCGGGATGTGGTCCAGGAGGCCTACATCCGGGCCTACCGGGGCATCGGGAAGTTCCGCGGCGATTCGCAGTTCACCACGTGGATGTACCGGATCACCGCCAACTGCGCGGTCACCTCGCTCGAGCGCCGGCGCCGGCACCACCACGAGGAGCTGGCCGACGACGCCCAGTTCGCCGATGGCAGCGCCGATCGCGATCCCCAGGCCCAGGCCGACGCCAGCGCCCTGCGCAGCGAGCTCAACGTCGCCCTGCAGGAACTGCCCCCCCGCCTGAGAGCCGTGGTGGTGCTGCGCGACGTCTACGACCTGCCCCACGAGGCCATCGCCGCCGAGCTCGGGATCTCCGAGTCAGCCGCCAAGGTGCGCCTCCACCGGGCCCGGCGCCGGCTGCGGGAGCGGTTGTTCCCCATGCCGAAGGAGGAGGCCCATGCGGTGTGAGGAGCTGGCCGAGGTGGTGTCCGCGTCGGACGAGGGCGTGGTCGTCGACGACTGGCGGGCGCGACGACATGTCGAGACCTGCCTGCGCTGCCAGGCCGAGCTGGTTCGGTACCGCAAGCTCGTCCGGGCCCTGCGGGCGCTGCGCGGCGACCTGCTCCAGCCGGAAGCCGGCCTGGTGGCCGACGTGATGGCCTGCCTGGAGGATGCCGGCGAGCGCCATGCCCTGCGTTCTCTGCTGAGCGGGCACAAGGTGGCCTACGTCGGCGGTCTGGCCGTGGCCACCGCCGGCGCCGCCGGTGCGTTCGTCATCGCCTCCCGCACGCGCGGTCGACGGGTGGCCCTCGCCGGCTGA
>JAHWJR010000222.1 GCA_019348335.1 Actinomycetota bacterium | reverse complement strand
GGGCGGAGGGAGCGGGATTCGAACCCGCGGGGCTCTCGCCCAGAGGTTTTCAAGACCTCCGCAATCGGCCGCTCTGCCATCCCTCCGGGCCTGACCCTACCGCTGGCGCGGAGGCGGGCTCGGTCCTGTCAGCGGGGTGTCACACCGCTTCGCAGCTGGCCCAGCCACTCGTCGGCGGCCCGCCACGAGGCGTCGGCGTCGCGGCGGACGGCGTCGCCGTGCTGGCCGGCGGCGGGGTAGGAGCCCAGGAACTTCACGTCGGCCAGCTTCACCTTGAGATTCCGCAGGCAGTCGGCCACCAGCTCGTCGGCCAGGTGGCCCTCGAAGTCGATGATGAAGCAGTACTCGCCCAGGCTGCGCTTGGTGGGACGCGACTCCAGCTTGGTCAGGTTGATGGCCCGGGCGGCGAACTCCTGGAGGATGGCGAGCAGGCTCCCCGGCCGGTCACTCCGCTGGAAGCACACCACCGTGGTCTTGTCGTGCCCCGTGGGCTCGGGGACCCCGTGGGCGCCGACCACCACGAACCGCGTCTGGTTCTCGGGGTGGTCCTCGATGTCGGAGGCCGCCACCTCGAGCCCGTAGAGCTCGGCGGCCAGCGCCGTGCCCACCGCGGCCACGCCGGGCTCGGGTGCCTCGCCCACCAGCCGGGCCGCCTCGGCGGTGGAGTTGGCCGCCTGGGTGGTGGCGCCGGGCAGCGTGGTGGCCAGGAACCGGCGCACCTGGGCGGTGGCGTGGGGGAACGACACCACCGTCTTCACGTCGGCCACCTCCATGCCCGGGGGCACCAGGAGGTTGAGCTGGACGTTGATCACCACCTCGCGCTGGATCAGCAGTTGGGCGTCGAGGGCGAGGGTGTCGAGGGTGACGTTGACCGTGCCCTCGATGGAGTTCTCGATGGCCACGAACCCGAGGTCGACCTCACCCGACGCGGCGGCGGCCAGCACCTCGGCGATGGAGCCCGTGGGCACCAGCTCGCCGGCGGCCAGGTCGGGCTGGCTGAGCAGCGCCTGCTCGGTGAAGGTGCCGTGGGGCCCGAGGAAGGCGATGCGGGGCCGGGGGGAGGACATCGGCCACAGGGTAGGTGACGTCTCGACCTCGCTCGGCGGTTCCCTGGCGGGCAGGATGGCGGCGTGGACGAGGCGGCCCTGCGACAGTTGCTCGACGACGTGCGGGCCGGCGCCGTGCCACCGGACGAGGCCGTGCACCAGCTGCGCCGGCTGCCCTTCGCCGATCTCGGCTTCGCCCGGGTCGACCACCACCGGGGCCTGCGCCAGGGCGTGGCCGAGGCGGTCTACGCCCCGGGCAAGACACCCGACCAGTGCGCCGCCATCGTCAGCGAGCTCCTGACCGTGGCCGGCGACCCGGTCCTGCTCACCCGGGCCCGCACCGAGCAGATCGACGCCGCCCTGGCGGCGGCCCCCGGAGGCACCGTCACCGGGAGCACGGTCGTGTGGCGGCCCCGGCCGGCTCGGGAAGCGAACGTGGCCCTCGTCACCGCCGGCACCGCCGACCTGCCCGTCGCCGACGAGTGCGCCGCCACCCTCGCCGCCTACGGCGTGGCTCCCACCCGGCTCTCCGACGTGGGTGTGGCCGGGCTGCACCGCCTGCTGGCCGACGTCGACGTCCTCACTGGCGCCGAGGTGGTGGTGGTCGTGGCCGGGATGGAAGGCGCGCTGGCCAGCGTGGTGGGGGGGATCGCCGCCGCCCCGGTCGTGGCCGTGCCCACCAGCGTCGGCCTCGGCGCCGGCCTCCAGGGCGTCACCGCGCTGCTGGGCATGCTGGCCAGCTGCGCCGCCGGCGTCACCGTGGTCGGCATCGACAACGGTTTCGGCGCCGCCTGCGCGGTGGCCCGCATCCTCGACGTGCGCAGCGCCCATGGCTGAGCCGCCGGCCCCGGCGGTCACCGTCGCCTGGTTCCACTGCTTCGCCGGCATCGCCGGGGACATGGCCCTCGGCGCCCTGCTCGACGCCGGCGCCGACCTCGACGAGGTGCGGTTGCTCCTGGAGCGCCTCCCGCTGGAGGGCTGGTCGCTGACCGCCGAGCCCACCATGCGGGGCGGGATCGCCGCCACCCGGGCCGTCGTGGGCGCCCAGCCGACCAAGGTGGTGCGCACCTACGCCGCCATCGAGGCCCTGCTCGACCAGGCTCGGCTCCCCGAGCGGGTCCGGGCCCGGGCACGGGCGACCTTCGCCGCCATCGCCGCCGTCGAGGGCCGGTTGCACCGGCGGCCGGTCGAGCAGGTCCACTTCCACGAGGTGGGCGGCATCGACGCCATCGTCGACATCGTCGGCGTGGCCGCCGCCCTCGAGGTGCTCGGGGTCGACGCCGTGCACGCCAGCCCGGTGGCCACCGGGCTGGGCATGGTCCGCACCTCGCACGGCCTGTTGCCCAACCCGGCGCCGGCGGTGGTCGAGCTGCTCGCCGGCGCCCCCACGCATGGCGTCGACGTGGCCGTGGAGCTGACCACACCGACCGGCGCCGGCCTGCTCGCCGCCCTCGCCGAGGGATGGGGCGCCATGCCGGCGATGACCGTGGCCGCCAGCGGCTTCGGCGCCGGCAGCCACGACCTGGAGGCGTTCCCCAACCTGACCCAGGTGGTGGTGGGTGACTCGGCCCAGGCCGCGCCCGACGTCCACCAGCGGGTCGTGCTGCTGGAGACCAACCTCGACGACGTCACCGGCGAGACCCTGGCCCACGCCGTGGCCGTGCTGCTCGAGGCCGGCGCCTCCGACGCCTGGGTGACGCCCATCGTGATGAAGAAGGGGCGGCCGGCGCACACCCTGAGCGTGCTCACCGATCCGGCCCGGGCCCGGCGGCTGGCGTCGCTGCTGGCCCACGAGACCGGAACCCTCGGCGTGCGCACGGCCACGCTCGAGCGCTGGATCGGGCCCCGCACCGTCGAGGAGGTGGAGGTCGAGGGACGCCGGGTGCGGATCAAGGTCGGCGCCCACCGGGCCAAGGCCGAGCACGACGACGTCACCGAGGTCGCGGCCGACCTGGGGCTGCCGGCGGCCGAGGTGGCGACCCGGGCCGAGGACGCCTGGCGCCGGCGCCAGGCGCCACAGGGCGCCGGCGGGGAGACCGTCGTCGAGCTCCCCCGACCGCCCGGCCCGCCTCCGCCGGCGGGCGGCGCCGGCTGACCCACCGGCGAGACTGGCGGCGTGGACGAGGTCGCCTACGCCGCCGCGCTGGCGCTCGCCGCGGTGTTCGCCTGGGCGGGCGTGGCCAAGCTGGCCTCCCGGGCCGCCACCGAGCGGGCCTTCCGGGGCCTGGGCCTGGTGGCGCCCCGTGGCTTCGCCGTGGGCGTGCCGGCAACCGAGCTGGCGCTGGCCGCCGGGCTGGTGGTGGCGCCGGCGGAGGCCGCCATCGCCGCGCTGGCCGTGCTCGCCGGGTTCACGACCTTCCTGGTGCGGTCGCTGGGGCGGGGGGAGGCCGGCGGCTGTGGCTGCTTCGGCACCTCACGCCCGGCGCCGGTGAGCGGGGTCGACGTGGCCCGCAACGGCCTCCTCGCCCTGGCCGCGGTCGTGGCC
>JAHWJR010000221.1:1494-3554 GCA_019348335.1 Actinomycetota bacterium | reverse complement strand
CCAAGGAGAAGGCCAAGACCAAGACCGAGACGGCCAAGGAGAAGGCCGAGACGGCCAAGCGGAAGGCGGAGGCGGGCAAGGCCAAGGGCCAGGCGAAGGTCAAGGCGAAGGTCAAGGCGAAGGCGTAGCGAGACTGCGCAGTCCGCCAGGCGGCGCGCGCTACTTCCGCAGCCGGGACGACAGCCGGACCATCAGCCGGTCGAACGAGCGGAGGACCGCCGGGTCACCGGGCCCGCCGCCCGGCGTGGGTCGGTAGGCGGGGACGCCCACCGAGGTGACCAGCAGGCCCGCCGCCGTGGTGGCGAAGAAGCTCGAGACCTCGTCGTCGTAGAAGGTGAGCCCGGTGGCTCCCAAGCCGAGGGCGAACGCGGCCAGGGCCAACCGGCCGGCGACGATGCCGCTCTCGAGTTGGGCCGACCGGTAGCCCCGGTCGCCGAGGCTGGACAGCAGTGCGCCGAGCTCGGTGAGGTGGAACGCCGTGTAGGCGGAGTCACCGCCGAGCGGCTGGTCGAGGCAAAGGTGGGCGGCCTGGTCACGCAGCTCCCCCGGCTCCAGCAGCTCGAGCCCGGAGCCCCGCCACCGGTAGGCGCCGGGTCGGACGCCGTCGACGGCGTGGACCGACAGGCCGTGCTCGACCAGGCTGCGGCCGGGGGCGACGAAGTCGCCCGGGACGTGCCGGCTGGCCGCCGCCATGCCCCAGGTCAGCGCCGGCGCCGGCACCGTCTCGTGGCGCATCATGCGGGTGGATCCCCGCCGCAGCACCACCGTCTCCATCGGGTCGTCGGGCGCTCCTGCCGGCGGCTCGATTCGGGTCGGCGCGTCGACGCCCACCGTTCCCCCGGCGGCCACCTCCCGCCACCTCACCACGTCCCCGGCCTCGTGCAGGTTGCCGGCTGCCTGCGCCTCGACCAGCAGGGGGAACTCGAGCGGCTGCGCCGGTGGCGGCTCGACCGGCAGGCGCAGCGCCGGCAGGTGCGCGGCGCCGGCGCCGGCGGCGGCGGCGGGCTCATCGGCCTGGCCGCGGGGAGCGCCGAGCGCCACGACGGCGAGGGGAACCTCCTCGGGCGGCTCCACCCCCACCAGGTGGCCCACCTCGTGGTCGACGAAGGCGGTGAGCACCCGGGCGGGGAGCCCGGCGGCGCCGGCCACGGCCAGGAGGTTGGCCAGCATGGCGCCGGCGTCCCAGTAGAGGTGGCGCAGGCCCCGCTCGCCGTACTTCCACGCCGTGCGCCACGGGATGCCGGTGAGCACCAGGCCGGCGGGGGCCCGTGCCAGGTCGGGATCGGCCACCGCCGCCGCCAGCGAGGCGCGGGCGTCGCCCTCCCGCAGCGGGGTCAGACCGAACTCCCGGGGGTCGAAGTGGTGGACGCCGGCGGGCACCCCGCCCACGTCGCCGCAGACCACGTAGACCTCCACCGGGTGCAGGTTCCCGGCCGACATCGACGCCCGGAACCAGTTGGAGCCCGAGGGCGAGGAGCTGACGCGGGTGACGCCGGCGGTCAGGTGCAGCAGGCGGGCCAGCAGCCGGTCGTCCAGCTCCGGCTCCGCCGCGGTGTTCGCCCCCGACAGCACGGCGACGGCCGGCACGTCGCTGTGGCCGACGTCGACCGGCAGGGGAGCGGGAGAGCGCCCCACGTAGCGCTTGAACGGCGCCGGCCGGGTGGCAGGGTCCATGGCCCGGAAGGGCCGCAGCAGGGAGTGGTCGGCCACCCCGTGGCGGGTCTGGTCGTGGTACGTGCGCATCGTCGGCTGCGGTCCCATGGGACCGGACTTGCCCCGTCGCTCGCTCCCGGTCACCTCGATTCCTCGCTCTGGCAGCTGGAACGGTCGAAGATCGCACCGATCTGGCTGCCAGAACGAGAGCGGGGAGCCGGTGAGTCGGGGAGCGGGGGAGCTGGGGCCGGGTCGCCGACGGGTCAGGGCCCGTCGGTGACGGCCACCTCGACGGTGTGGTAGCCGGTGGCGCCGTCGGGCCGGGGCGGCGCGCTGCGTTCGGTCTGCACCGTGCCGTCGCCGTCGGTGGCCCGCACCCGCAGGCGGTGGCGCCCGGGGCCGGCGTC
>JAHWJR010000221.1:0-1394 GCA_019348335.1 Actinomycetota bacterium | reverse complement strand
GCCCGCACCCGCAGGCGGTGGCGCCCGGGGCCGGCGTCCCACGCCCAGCGCCACTGGCGCCAGGCGGCGTCGCCGAGCGGCTCGGACAGCACGGCCTCGGTCCAGGTGCCGCCGTCGACCGACACCTCGACCTTGGCCACCCCCCGGATGGGCGCCCAGGCCACGCCGGCGACGGCGTGGCGGCCCGGAGCCAGCCGGGCGCCGCCGGCGGGCACGTCGATGCGGGACTGGGTCTTGACCGGCGCCAGCTTCGACCATCCCCGCGGCACCCAGTAGCCGTCGAAGCCCTCCAGGGTGGTGAGCTCGATCTCCGACAGCCACTTGGTGGCCGACACGTAGCCGTAGAGGCCGGGCACGACCAGCCGGGCGGGAAAGCCGTGGACGACGGGCAGGGCCTCGCCGTTCATGCCCAGCGCCACCAGCGCGTCGCGCCCGTCGAGGGCGGCGGCGGTGGGGAAGCCGCCCGTCCAGCCGTCGACCGAACGGCCCACCACCTGGTCGGCCCCGGGTCGGACGCCGGCCTGCTCCAGCAGCTCGGCGAGGGGGACTCCCCGCCACCGGGCGTTGTCCACCAGGTCGCCGCCCACCTCGTTGGACACGCACGAGAGGGTGATGTCGGCCTCGACCTGGCGCATGTTCGACAGGTCGTCGAAGCTCAGCTCCAGGGGCTGGTCGACCATCCCGGTGACCCGCAGGCGCCAGGTCTCGAGGTCGATCCGGGGCGCGGCCAGGGCCGTGTCGATGCGGTAGAAGTCGCGGTTGGGCGTGAACAGGGGCGACAGGCCGTCGACCTCGAGCGAGGCCGCCGGCACTGCCGGCGGGAGCGGCCGGGCCGCCGGCGCCAGGCGCACCTCCTCCGGACCGGTGCCCCGGCCCACCCAGCGGGCCAGCGCGCCGCCCGCCGCCCCGGCGGCCACCACCGCGCCGGCGGCGACGGCGGTCAGGTGCAGGAAGCGCCGGCGCCCGCCCGTGGGAGGGTCGGTGGGCGCGGCCAGCCCGGCGGAGGCTTTCCCGCCGGAAGGGTCGGCGGCAGCGACTGCGCCGGTGTCCGGGGTCAGCCGGCGGAGGGTCACCAGTCCGGCGGCCACGCCGGCGCCGGCCACCAGCAGGGCCGGGACCGGTTCGCCCTCCGGGCGGCCGGCGGCGGCGGCCAGCCCCACCATCCCGAAGGCGACGAAGCCGAGCACGGCCACGCCGAAGCGCCGGCGGGCGGCCACGCCCAGGGCGGCGGCGATGACCAGCGACACGGCGATGATGCCGACCACCAGCGCCAGCTTGTCGCTGGTGCCGAACAGCGAGATGGCGGCGTCCTCCACCGCCGGCGGGACGCGGTCGATCACCTCCTGGCCAACCGAGCCCACCAGCGAAGGGGCGCCGGGAACGACCGCGGCGAG
>JAHWJR010000220.1 GCA_019348335.1 Actinomycetota bacterium | reverse complement strand
TCTTCCAGCACGTCCGGTCGCTCGACGATCGATCGGGCCGCCTCCAGGCGGGCGGCCAGCGCCGGCGGGTCGAGGCCGAACGCCCCGGAAGGGATGACCAGCTCGGCGTTGGCCGAGGTGACCTCGACCCCGTCACCGGCACGGATCTGCTCGATCCACTCCCAGCGGATCAGCGTGCGCTCGTCGCCCCGCCCGAAGACGGAGACCCCGTGCAGGTCGACCCGGACCCGCAGCCGGGGGCCGAAGCGCCGGGCCCGCACCATGTCCTCGGCCACCTGTCTCGGCATCCGATCACGTTAGGCCCGGCGCACCCCTGCCCCGGCACACGGCCGCCGCTACCACGACCCCCCGCCGCCACCGCCCATGCCGCCGCCGGAGAAGCCGCCCCCGCCGAAGCCGCTGCCGCCGCCGAAGCCCCCGCCGCTGGCGAAGCCCGACCCGGCCGGAACCGCGGTCAGCGTGCCCGCCGTGGTCACCGAGAACCCGTTGATGGAGCTGGCGAAGTAGACGAACGTGAAGGGGTTGGGCGAGGCGTACCAGCCCATCTCCGGCAGCGACCCGTCGAGTCCGGCGAAGGCCTTCGCCCACTTCTCGGTGGCGCCGAAGACCACGGCGTAGGGCAGGTACTCGGAGAACAGGTGCTGGCGCTCGGCGAACTGGGCCCGCTCGGCCTCCGACTCGTCGATGAAGCGGCGGAAGCCGAGCACCCGGCGCAGGGTGCCGGTGCCCTTGGCGCTGCGCCGGGGCATCCAGCGCGCGCCCGCGAGCAGCAGGACCCCGGCCACGACCACGGGGATGGGCACCAGCCCCAGTGAGGTCTTCCAGGCGGCAAGGGCCACGAGGATGACGCCGAGCACCAGGACGATCACCCCCACGCCCAGCCAGTGCTCCCGCACGTGGTCGGGCCGGGCGCTGAACCATCCCTGGTGCTTCACGTCGAGGTAGAGGGCGCTCTGCACCTCGCGCAGGTGGTGGGCGAAGGTGCCGCTCAGCTCGGAGACCTCGACCCGGGGCCCATCCTCGAACAAGGCGTCGAACAGCAGCTCCTCGTAGCGCAACAGGCCGTCGGGGTCGCGGAGACGGGTGAGCTCCCAGTCCGGCTGGCGGCTGAAGACGCCCTTGGCTGGCAGCTCCTCGATGCGCAGGTAGCCCCGCACGGCCAGGTCGATGATGGTGGCGGTCACGTCGAGGGGGTGGGCGACCTCGTCGATCAGGGTGCCCATCTGGCCGGGGCGGATGCCGTCGGGCGGCACGAACTCCACCGGGGGCCGGTGGCGCTCCAGCAGGGGCACCGCCTGGTCCTCGGCGTGGGGGTCATCGCCGCCGAAGGCGATGTCGACCTCCGACCCGACCCAGCGCCGGTCCCGGCCGGTGCGCCAGACGAGGCGGGCGAACCAGGCCAGCACCCCCGCCAGCAGGACGCCGGCGCCGCCGAGCGTGGCCGGCGTCAGCGAGAAGGCCCGGGCCAGGCTCCAGCGCTCCTCGAGGATGGGCTCGGGCGTCGGGACGATGCCGGTCGGGAAGCCCACCACCACGGTGAACGCCTCCTGGGCCCGCAGCCCGGCATGGGAGAAGGTGGCGGTGGTGCCCTCGGAGCTCGACTCGTCGCAGGGCGAGGTGGACCGCACGGGCCCGGCGAAGCAGGCGATCTCTCCGACCGGTCCCGGTACCTCGACCCGGGCCGTGGCCCGTTCGATGGGGACGTCCCAGCCGGCGCCCACCACGTTCCAGAACAGCTCGTCGTGGTCGTCGAAGCCGTTGAGCACGCCCCTCATCCGATAGGTGATCCGGTAGGTGTGGCGGCCGGTGATGGTCCGGTTGGGGTCGCCGATGCGGATGCGGGCGGTGTCGTTCTCGGTCAGCACCTGGTAGCCGGCCGGCGTTCCCGCCGACGCCGACACCGAGAGGACGTCAAAGGGGAAGATGCGGTCGAAGCCCTCGCGGACGTCGTCGTAGCGGCCCCGCACGGGGAGGTCGCGGAAGATGCCGCGTCGCCGGAACGGCCCGAAGTCGTAGACGACCGTCTCCTCGACCAGCAGGTCACCGTCGTCCTCGACGACCAGTTCGACGTCGTAGTCGGTGATCCGCTCGGAGGACTGCTGGGCCGCGGCGGGCACGCTGGCACCTCCGACGGCCACGGACACCACCATCAGCACCAGAGCGGCGGCCATCCGGCGGCGCAGCGTCACGAGTGCAGGCTAGGGGCGTCTGTGGGGGGCAGGACGCGGCCGATTCGAACTGTACGGAGCAGATCGGCAGGAAAGATGCCGATCTTGTCGTACACTGGCCACCGCTTTCTGCTTCTGCTGGCGTCTGAGAAGGGGTTGCACGCAATGGCTAAGCAACGTGCCGAGCGTGCCGACGAGGATCTCGTTCGGCTGTACCTCAGCGACATCGGCAAGCACGCCCTGCTGACCAAGGCCGACGAGGCCCGATTGGCCCAGGCCATCGAGGACGGCAGCGCTGCCCGACGGGAGCTGGCCGAGGCCGAGGAGGCCGGCGAGCGCCTGTCGGTCGCCCGCCGCCGGCAGCTGCGCCAGGCCATCCGGGCCGGCGAGGACGCCACCCAGACCTTCATCAAGGCCAACCTGCGCCTCGTCGTGTCCATCGCCAAGAAGTACCAGGCGTCCGAACTCCCCCTGCTCGACCTCGTGCAGGAGGGCAACCTGGGCCTCATCCACGCCGTCGAGAAGTTCGACTGGCGCAAGGGCTTCAAGTTCTCGACCTACGCCACCTGGTGGATCCGCCAGGCCATCACCCGCGGCATCGCCAACACCGGCCGCACCATCCGCCTCCCCGTCCACGCCGGCGACCAGCTGAGCCGCCTGCGCAAGGCGCAGGGCGTGCTCGAGATCAAGCTCGGTCGTCCGCCGACCCTCGGCGAGCTGGCCGGCGAGCTCGACCTCCCGGTCGACAAGCTCGTCGAGATCTTCCGCTACGCCGGCGGGACGCTGTCGCTCTCCGACCCCCTCCGGGAGGACGGCGACGCCGAGCTCGGCGACGTGGTGGCCGATCCCAACGCCACCTGCCCGTTCGACGCCGCTGCCGACGCCCTCCTTCCCGCCGAGGTGGCCCGACTCCTGGCTCCCCTCGACGAGCGGGAGCGCACGGTCATCCGCCTGCGCTACGGCCTCGACCGGGGCGAGGCCCGCACGCTCGAAGAGGTGGGGGAGAGCTTCAACCTGACCCGCGAGCGGATCCGCCAGATCGAGGCCCGGGCCATGTCGAAGCTGCGGCACCCGTCGGTCGACACCGGCGCCCACGAGCTGCTGTCGGTCTAGATCGGGCCGCGGCCGCCGTCCCGGCGAAGCTGCGGGCGGGCGTGGAGCGGGGCTACCGCTGTTCGTGGCCCCGGATCTGGACCAGCGCCGGCTGGGGCGGCGGCGGCGCCGGCGGCTCGGGCACCAGCGCGTCCCGCAGGTCGTAGGCGTCGAGAAGGATGCCCGTCACCTCGTCGGTGGCGGCCGTCTCCAGGAAGATCTCCCCACGCCACTGCGTGATCATCTCCACCAGTTGGGACAGGCCCACGCGGTGAACCACGTCGACCCAGTCCAGGAGCTCGACCACCCGCTCGCTCACCGCCGGGTCCGGGTG
>JAHWJR010000219.1 GCA_019348335.1 Actinomycetota bacterium | reverse complement strand
CAGTCGGGCGGGGTGATCGGGAACGCCTCCCCCGAGGAGAGGGTCACGTTGAGCAACTGGGGCCCGGGCATGCGGCAGACGAGGACGAAGGTCGCGTTTCCCGCCTCGTCGGTGACGGCTGCGAAAGGCGGCTCGACGGCCCACCCGGTGCCGGGTTGGACGACCACCGGCTCCGCCGGCCGGGGAACGCTGTTCACCACGCCCTCGCCGTCCACCTCCTGGGTGGCCACCCGCACCCGCAGGCTCGTCCGCTCCCCCACCGTGGGCGGATCGGGGGCCACCGCGATGTCGACCACCAGTGGCGGGAACCGCTCGACGGTGACGACGACGCCGTCGGCACCGCCGGCGCCCACGAACAGCAGCTGGGGCTCGACGGTGGCCAGGTCGGGTTGGCGCCAGGCCCGGACCCGGTAGCGCCCCCCGAGGACGCCGGCGACCGTCCAGGTGCCGTCATCGCCAGCGACGACGTCGACGCTCGCCACCTCGTCGCCGACCAGCCGCTCGGCCCGCACCACCGCCCCGGGCACCGGACCGTCGGGCCCGTCCACCCGGCCGGCGAGCGTGGCCGGGCCCGGCCCGACGACGACCGGGGCGGTGGTGGTGGTGCCGGGCACCGCCGCCAGCGGCACCGTGCTGTAGTCGAGCTCGACGGTGGTGCTGGTGGGCAGTGTGGAGCTGGTCTCGGGCGGGACGAGCGGGTCGAACTCGTCGCCCGAGAGGCACGCCGTCGCCGCCACCAGGGCCACCACGGCGAGGAGGCTCGCCGGCGGCCGGCGCCGGCGGCGCATCAGGGGACCAGGGGCAGCGTCTCCACCCGAGCCGGAGCCTCGCCGCCGTCCCACCGCAGGACCGCCTCGACCGGGGGCTCGACGTCTCGGCGGACGTAGGCCAGCGCCACCGGGGCCCGGCGGGCCAGCGACTCCCCCACGCTGGTGAGCGCGCCCACCTCCTTGCCGTCGACGACCACGGCGGCGCCGGCCGGCGGCAGCACGTTGGTGGCGACCACCACGCCCCGGAGCTGGCGGGGCACCTTCGACCCCCGCGAGTCGATGCGGGCCACGAGCTCCTGGCCGGTGTAGCAACCCTTGGTGAAGCTGACCGTGCGCTCGACGATGCCGGCGGTGGCGGGGATGGTGGAGGCGTCGAGCTCGGCGCCCATGCGGGGGACGCCGGCCTCGATGCGCAGTGCCTCGTAGGCCTCCGGGGCGACCATGGGCACGCCCTCGGGCACCGCGGGCCGGGGGCCAACCAGGTCGAAGCCGGGGACGCCGGGCGTCTCCGGAAGCACCCGGAGGATTCCCGGCGGGGGCTCGGCCAGCTCGGCGCAGGCCGGACCACGGATGGCCACGCAGCGCCAGTCGAGGGCCTCCAGCTCGCAGCGGGTGCGCAGCATGAACCGGTCGAGGCGCTCGACGACGGCCTTCCCCCAGCCGGCGTCAGTGTCGAGGACGACCTCGTCCTCGGCCACCCGGGTGAGCCGCAGGAGGGCCTCCATCTTGCCCTGGGGCTGGAGCAGCAAGGAGAAGGCGGAGCCGCCCACGTCGAGGGCGGTTACGTCCTGGCTGAGCTGTCCCTGGAGGAAGGGCACGGTGTCGGGGCCGGTGGCCCGCACGAAGTCACGGGGCAGCTCGAAGGCGCCCACCTCCTCCCGCAGGGCCACGGCGTCGGGGCTGGCCACCATCACGGACCTCCTTCGGTGTCGAAGCGGCGGCGGGCCGCCCGCATGCGCCGCGCCGCCGGCACCGCCGCCAGCAGGGCGGCGGCCTTGTTGCGGCACTCCTCGTCCTCGGCCTCGGGGTCGCTGTCGGCCACGATGCCGGCGCCGGCCTGCACCGAGCCCATCCCTCCGGCCACCACCATGGTGCGGATGGCGATGGCGGTGTCGAGGTTGCCGGAGAAGTCCAGGTAGCCGACCACGCCGGCGTAGGGGCCCCGCTTCACCGGCTCCAGCTCGTCGATGATCTCCATGGCCCGGACCTTGGGGGCGCCCGAGACCGTGCCGGCGGGAAGGGTGGCCCGCAGCACGTCGACCGGCCCGAGTCCGGCCCGCAGGCGACCCGAGACCTGCGAGGTCAGGTGCATCACGTGGCTGTAGCGCTCGAGGGTCATGAGCTCCTCGACCTCCACCGTGCCGCAGTCGGCCACCCGACCCACGTCGTTGCGGGCCAGGTCGACGAGCATGACGTGCTCGGCCACCTCCTTGGGGTGCTCCCGCAGCTCGGCGGCCAGGCGCCGGTCGTCGCTGTCGGTCGCGCCCCGCCGGCGGGTGCCGGCGATGGGGCGGGACACCACCCGCCCGTCGAGCAGCTGGACCATGGGCTCGGGCGAGGCACCCACCACGGTGACGTCGGGATGGCGGAGGAAGTACATGTAGGGGCTGGGGTTGACCTGGCGCAGCACCCGGTAGACGTCGAAAGGGTCGGCGTCGAGCTCGACGTCGAAGCGCTGGGAGAGCACGACCTGGAACACGTCGCCGTCGACGATGTGCTCCTTGGCCACCTCGACCGCCTTGCGGTAGGCGGCGCCGCCCATGGTGGAGCGCACGTCGGGAAGGGGATCGCCCGGGTCGGGCGGGTCGAACACCGGCTCGTCGGCGGGACGAGCGCCGTCGGCGGCAAGCTCGTCGAGCCGGCGCACGGCGGCGTCGTAGGCGTCGTCCAGCTCGTCCCGGTCGGCACCCGGCGTCACGAAGACGTTGTCGATCAGCGTCACCCGCTGGCGCCAGTGGTCGAACACCGCCAGCTGGCCGATCACGCTCAGGACCGCGTCGGGCAAGCCGAGGTCGTCGGGCGGCACGTCGGGCAGGCGCTCGACCTCCCGCACGACGTCGTAGCCGAGGTAGCCGACGATGCCACCGTGCAGGGGCGGCAGCTCCGGCAGCGACGGCGAGCGGTAGGCGTCGAGGAGGGCCTCCACCGCGGCGAGCACGCCGGCGTCGAGCGGCACCGACGCCGGCAGCCGTCCCTCGACCTCCAGCCGGCCCGAGCGCGACACCAGCGTGGCCTGCGGTCGCCTTCCCACGAACGAGAACCGGCTCCAGCGCAGGCCGTGCTCGACCGACTCGAGGAGGAAGCCGGGGCCGTCGCCCACGATCCGCGAGAAGGCGGCCACCGGGGTGATCAGGTCGCCGAGGACGTCGCGCCACACCGGGACCACGGCGTGGTCGCGGGCCAGCGACCGGAACTCGTCCCTGCTCGGGCGCAGCATGGGACCGGGGCGGGTCAGCCCGACCCGAAGCGACGGAAGAAGCAGGTGCGCTCGCCGGTGTGGCAGGCCCCCTTGCCCTCCTGCTCCACCACGAACAGCAGCGTGTCGCCGTCGCAGTCGTAGTAGGCCTCGCGCACCCACTGCCGGTCGCCCGAGGTGTCGCCCTTGGCCCACTCCTCCTGGCGGGAGCGGCTCCAGAACACGGTCCGCCCGCTGTCGAGGCTGCGACGCAGGGTGGCGGCGTTCATGTACGCCAGCATGAGCACCTGGCCGCTGCCGTGCTCCTGGACGATGGCCGGCACCAGGCCGTCGGCGTCGTAGCGGACGGCGGCGAGGTCGGCCTCGCCGGCGGTGATGGGGGTGGCCGCAGGCACGGCCCCATGCTACGGCACAGGCTCGCTGCGCTCGCCGGGA
>JAHWJR010000218.1 GCA_019348335.1 Actinomycetota bacterium | reverse complement strand
CGGTGAGGGCGATCGGCCTGACCGGGGGGATGGGCTGCGGCAAGTCCACGGTGGCCCGGCTCCTCGCCGAGCGGGGGGCCACCGTGCTCGACGCCGACCAAGTCACCCGTGACCTGCAGCGCCCGGGCCAGCCCGTCTACGAGGCCATCGTCGAGCGCTTCGGCGACGAGGTGGTGGCGCCCGACGGCAGCCTCGACCGGGCGGCGCTGGCCGCCGTGGTGTTCGGCGACCGTGGCGCCCTCGCCGACCTGGAGCGGATCGTCCATCCCGAGGTGGCCGCCGCCATGGGCTCCCGGGTGGCCGCCGCCACCGGTACCGACCGCGTGCTGGTGCTCGACGTGCCCCTGCTGGTGGAGGCGACCGACTACCCGGTCGCCGGCGTGGTGGTGGTCGACTGCCCGGTCGACACCGCGGTGCGCCGGCTGGTGGGGCACCGGGGCCTGGCCGAGGCCGACGTGCGGGCCCGCATGGCCCGCCAGGCCAGCCGGGAGGAGCGCCTGGCCCGGGCCGACGTGGTCGTCGACAACGCCGGCCCGCCCGAGGCGCTCGCGCCCCAGGTCGACCGGGTGTGGGCGTGGATCCAGACCCTGCCCGACGCCTGAACCGGGGCCGGGCGAGCGCAGCCGCGCCGGCCGGCGCTCGGTAGCATCCGCAGGGTGCCGCCGTTCCAGGTCGTGTCCGAGTTCGGGCCGGCGGGCGACCAGCCGGCGGCCATCGAGGCCCTCGCCACCGGCCTGGCCCGGGGTGACCGCTTCCAGACGCTGTTGGGCATCACCGGCAGCGGCAAGAGCGCCACCATGGCGTGGACCATCGAGCGGGCCCAGCGGCCCACGCTGGTGCTCGCCCCCAACAAGTCGCTGGCCGCCCAGCTGGCCAACGAGTTCCGGGAGTTCTTCCCCCACAACCGGGTGGAGTACTTCGTGTCCTACTACGACTACTACCAGCCCGAGGCCTACGTCCCCTCCAGCGACACCTACATCGAGAAGGACAGCTCGATCAACGACGAGATCGACCGGCTGCGCCACTCGGCCACCTCGGCGCTGCTCACCCGGCGAGACGTCATCGTGGTCGCCTCCGTGTCGTGCATCTACGGCCTGGGCTCGCCCGAGGAGTACCGCCGCCAGCTGCTGGTGGTGCGCCCCGGCGAGGAGCACGACCAGCGGGCCATCCTCTCCCGCCTGGTCGACATGCAGTACGACCGCAACGACGTGGCCCTCACCCGGGGGACCTTCCGGGTCCGCGGGGACACCATCGAGATCCACCCCGCCTACGAGGAGACGGGCGTGCGCATCGAGCTGTTCGGCGACGAGGTCGAGCGCATCACCCAGGTCGACCTGCTCACCGGCGAGCGCCTGGCCGAGCTCGACGAGCTGGTGGTGTTCCCGGCCACCCACTACGTCACCGGGCCCGACCGGATGAAGGCGGCGCTGGCCCGCATCGAGGCCGAGCTGGCCGAGCGGCTGGCCTGGTTCGAGTCGCACGGCAAGCTGCTGGAGGCGCAGCGGCTGCGCATGCGCACCAACTACGACCTGGAGATGCTGGCCGAGGTGGGGGTGTGCAACGGCATCGAGAACTACTCGGCCCCCATCGACGGCCGGAGCCCGGGCCAGGCCCCGTCCACCCTGCTCGACTTCTTCCCCGACGACTTCCTCGTCGTCCTCGACGAGAGCCACGTCGCCGTCCCCCAGCTCCACGGCCAGTACGAGGGCGACCGCTCCCGCAAGCAGACGCTGATCGAGCACGGGTTCCGCCTCCCCTCGGCGGCCGACAACCGGCCGCTGCGCTTCGAGGAGGTCCTGGAGCGGGTGGGCCAGGTCGTCTTCCTCTCGGCCACGCCGGGGCCGTGGGAGCTGTCGCACTCGCACCAGATCGTCGAGCAGATCGTGCGCCCCACCGGCCTGATCGACCCCGAGGTGGTGGTGCGGCCCACCAAGGGCCAGATCGACGACCTCATGGAGCAGATCGGGCGGTGCACCCAGGCCGGCCAGCGCACGCTGGTGACCACCCTGACCAAGAAGATGGCCGAGGACCTCACCGACTACCTGCTCGAGCAGGGGCTGCGGGTCCGCTACCTGCACTCCAACATCGACACCATCGAGCGGATCGAGATCCTGCGGGCGCTGCGCCTGGGGGAGTTCGACGTGCTCGTGGGCATCAACCTGCTGCGGGAGGGCCTCGACCTGCCCGAGGTGTCGCTCGTGGCCATCCTCGACGCCGACAAGGAGGGGTTCCTGCGCAGCGAGACGTCGCTGATCCAGACCATGGGTCGCGCCGCCCGCAACGTCGACGGCCAGGTCGTCATGTACGCCGACCACGTGACCGACTCCATGCGCCGGGCCATCTCCGAGACCCAGCGCCGCCGCCAGCTCCAGCAGGCCTACAACGTCGAGCACGGGATCGACCCGCAGACCATCCGCAAGGCGGTCAGCGACATCCTCGCCCACCTGCGGCCGGCGGCCACGGCGCCGGTGCCCGGCGCGGACCGGCGGTCGCGCGCCCGCGACCGGGCGGTGGAGGACCTGGCCGAGCTCCCCTCCGACGAGCTGGCCCGGCTCATCTCCACGCTCGAGGAGGAGATGCGCGAGGCCGCCGGCGACCTGCGCTTCGAGTACGCCGCCCGGTTGCGCGACGAGATCGCCGACCTGCGTCGGGAACGGCGCGAGGTCGGATGACGGCGGCATGAGCACCGAGGCGCCCGTCCCCCGGGTCGCGGCCCGCGCCCGGGAGCTGCGCCGCAGCGGTCCCGAGGCCCTCAGCCCGCTGCCACGGGCCGAGCAGCTGGCCCGCAAGTCGGCGGCCCGCCGCCAGGAGCTGCTCGACGAGCTGCGGGTCGAGCTCTACGCGGTGTGCTCGGTGGTGGCCGACGAGGTGGTGCACCGGGCCCGGCGGGAGCGCCCGTCCTACCCGCCCTACGGGCTGGTGCGCTCGATGCACTCCCAGACCAGGATGGTGGTGGCCGATCCCGACCCCGTCCCTGCCGGCGCCGTCGACAGCTTCAAGGCCCTGGGCATGGCCTACGTCGACACCACGGTGTTCCACCTGCACCGCCGGCTGGAGGAGCTGCGCCAGCCCGAGCACGCCTGGCTTCCCCGGCGCCTGGAGGAGCTGCTGGCGCTGTTCCGGGCCTTCGCCGAGCCCAGCGTCAAGGAGCGCATGCGGGACACGCCCAGCTTCTTGTACGGCGGGCTCCACTTCGGCACCGGGGTGTGCGTGCAGCTCGTCGAGGTCATGGACGCCCTCCTGCCCGAGCTGCCGGCCGGCGAGCGCGCCGCCGTGCTCGACCGGAGCCTGCGCCCCGCGCTCCGCCTGGCCGGGGTCAACGTCGCCCAGGTGGTGGGGGCCTACCAGCACCTCCAGGCCCGGGCGGCGCGGCTGGGGTGGATGGACCCGGAGCGGTTCGTGGTGGTGCGCAACGACGGCGTTCCGTGGAGGATCGACCTGGCCGACGACGACCTCGCCGTGGCGGACACGCCTCCCACCTACACCACGCTGGGGTGCCCGGCCCGGAGCTCGCCGAGCGGCGAGATGTCGGCCATCGCCGTGTTGTGGTCGTGGTGCGTCGAGCTGGCCCGCACGACCGGTCTGCTCGGCTCGGAGGCGGCCGAGCCCGGCTGAGCCGGC
>JAHWJR010000042.1 GCA_019348335.1 Actinomycetota bacterium | reverse complement strand
TCGTCCTGCTCGTGCTGGGCACGGTGGTGGCGGCGACGAGCTACCGGCGGTGGCGGGAGACCGAGCGGGCCATGCGCACCGCCGAGCCCCTCCCCCACCACGCCCTCCCCGGTGTGCTCGCCCTGAGCATCTCCATGCTGGCCGCGGTCACTGCGGCGTTGGTCCTCCTGGGCCCCCTGGAGGGGGGCGGATGACCGCCAGGGCCCACCGGTAGAGCCGGAGAGCGGTTCTACTGGTTGGCGTCGCCGGCCAGGCCCCGCTCGATGAGGATGAGCTGGTCGTTGCCGGCCAGCGCCGCGGTGTTCAACGGGGCGGCGACGGCGATGATCGCGGCGGCGGCGACGGCGGGCTTGCGCAGGGCCGCGCCCACCCGAGTCGGGAGCGGCCGAGGTGCGGGCGCCGAAGGGACCGCGGCGAGGTCGACCGCCGGTCCTTCGATGCGGCGAGCGAGCGCCTCCATCAACGGGACTCCGGCGCACACCACGGTGAGGCTGGAGAGGATGGCGAGCTTGATCCCGAACTCGGTGGGCTGGAAGAAGAGCAGCCCGGCGGCGACCAGCGCCGTGGCCGACCCGTAGAGCATGCGCCCGACCCGGCTCCTCGGCGCCGTCTGGGGGTCGGACATCATGAAGAACACGAAGACCAGCACCTCCGGGGACAGGGCGACGTTGAACCAGTAGGAGGCGCCGCTGACCGGGCCGTCGTGCCAGATGGCGATGAAGCTCCGGCCGGCGAGGGCGAACGCCCCGACCAACGCCGTGTAGGGGATCATGAACGACAGCACCATCGCCACCATGCGCACCCGCCGGAGGATGAAGAAGGCGCCGACGAGGATCACGCCGTAGGAGACGGCCACGCCGGCGTCGTTGGGCCCCCACCACAGGTACTGCGGGAAGACGTGGGCCGGCCCGATCACCAGCAGGGCCCACACCAGGCCGACGTTGGACGGGTTGAACAGGTGGCGGCCGCCGGGACGGACGAGGTACTTCGACAGCAGGGCCAGCAGCACGGCGATCATGAAGAAGTGGATGCCGTTGAGGCTCCACCAGTCGCCGTGATCGGTGCCGTTCGCCCGGAGGATGAAGGCCACGCCGCTGCCGGTGAGCACGCCACTGGCCGGCCACACCAGCACGTGCTGGTGGCGCCAGGTCATCACCGCGTCCACCAGCGCACCCACGGCGATGGTGACGAGGATCTGGGCGATCGAGACCTTGAAGCCGAGGACGGTCTGGCCCAGGACGTGGAGGGTCATGATGACCGCCGACAGCCACAGCCGGGGGTCCCGCCGGCTGGGGCCGACCACGGGGATGCTGCGGCCCCGCACGGCCACGGCCCTTCCGCGGGCCGGAGCCGTCGCCACGCTGGCCACCGCCGCGGTCACGGCCCCGGGACCAGCGTCGCCGCCGCGTAGGCGCTGTCGATCAGGGGGCACCAGATCACCACCGACCGGTACTGGGCCGGGTCGACCTCCGCCGGCACGGCGAAGTTCATCGACCCGGCGGTGATGTCGAGGGGGGCGACCCACACCGACGGGGCGGCCAGAAACTCCTCGTTGGTGCGGGGAGCCTCCAGCGGGCTGAGGCGGATCTCCAGGTCGATGTTGGGAGGCACGAAGAAGTCGTCCAGGCGCAGGGCGTGGCCGCCCTCGGCCAGGTCGTAGATGGTCACCGTCCCGGTGGTCGACTGGTCGATCCGGTAGAACGACCCCGTCGACTGGACCCCCGTACCGGGCACGGTCATGGCCGGCAGGGGCGCCTCGACCAGGGGGACGTCGATCTGCTGCTCGACCCGGAGCTCCCAGGGCCCGGCGGCCTCCACCCGCAGGCTGGCCGGGCCCGTCTCGGTCGAGTACCCGTCGCCCTCGCCGGGACAGGCCTCGTCGACCATCGGCTCGGGCCCGCTGGCCGCCTGCACGGTCAGGGCGCCCGACCGGCACGTCCAGGTGACCCGCCACTGGATGGCGCCCTCGTCGATGGTGAACGGTGCCGTGGTCGTGGCGCCGTCACCCTCCAGCACCGTCACCTCCTGCCACCACGGCTGGGAACGCAGGACCGTCTCCTGCGCCGGCGCCGTGGTGACAGGAGTCGCCGGCGCCTCGTCGGCGGCACGGCTCACCGCTGCCGGTCGGGCCGGGGGCGTGCCCGGCCCCAGCACCTGCTCCCGCAGGCCGAACAGGTTCCCGCCGACGACGGCGCTGGCCGCCAGCGCCAGCAGGCCCAGTGCCGTGAGGGCACGCTTGGCCGGAGGCGGCGGCGGTGGTGCCGGAGTCGCCGGCGGGGAATCTGCTATCGCGCTGTCCTCGGTATGGCCGACGCTCACCTGTCCCACGCTACCGAGGCGACCACGCCGCCCGAGGGCGCGTCAGCTCCCCGACGGGGACGCCGGGCCGGTCACCGTCGGGACGACGCGGCCCGGGTCGCCCTCCCCGCCCAGCTCCGCGACGGTGATGTCCTCGAGCCGGCGCCGGCGAGTCTCCACGCCGAAGGCGGCCATGGCCAGCGCACCCAGGGCGATGGGCACGGCTCCCATGAGCGCCGTGGCCGAGATCGACGGCGGCGTCGCCCCCACCACCACCAGGGCGATGACGCCGACGCCGCCGATCTTGCTGGCGCCGGCGGCCAGGCCGGTGGCGCGGGAGCGGATCCGTGTCGGGAACACCTCTGAGGCATAGGCGACGAGCACGGCCAGGATCGAGCTGATCCCGGTGATGGGGATCACCAGGAGGGCATAGAGCTGGGCACGGTTGTCGACCACCTGGTCACCGAGCACCACGAAGCCGAGGAGGGAACCGGCGGTCACCAGCCCCAGCAGGACCATCGTGCGCTTGCTGCTCCAGAAGCCGTAGAGCCAGGCGATGAGGAAGGTGGCCGGGAAGCCCAGCAGGGCGGAGTCGCGCAGGATGGTGGCCGAGGTCACCTCGTCGAACCCGAGATCCTGGAGGTTGGAGGGGATCCACAGCTGGAAGCCGAACGTGACCAGCCCGACACCCAGCCCGAAGAGGCCGACCACCGTCGTGAGCGCCACGAAGGGGGCGGCGACCAGCTGGCCCCAGCCGCCCCGCACCGCGTCCTCGACCTCCAGCTCGGAGCCTCCGCCCTCCACGACGGTGGCGCCGTAGCGCCGCATCACCGCCCGCGCCTCGGCGTCGCGACCGTTCTGGATCAGGAAGCGGGGAGACTCCGGGATCCACCGGTTGAGCAGGAGCAGCAGCACCCCGGTGGGCAGGCCGAGCAGCCACAGGATCCGCCAGCCGAAGGTGGGCGTGAGCTCGGCGGCCAGCCAGCTGGTGATGATGTAGGCGCCGGCGACATCGCCTCCCACCAGCACCATCAACCACCCCCGGTGCCGTGCCGGCACCACCTCCGCCATCAGGGCGAAGGTGATCGGGAGCATGCCCCCCACGCCCAGGCCCATGACGAAGCACATGAACAGGTTCCACCCGTAGCCGGGCATCGACCCGCAGATCGAGGTGGCGACGAAGAGCACGCCAGCGAGCAGGATCGAGGCCCGGCGCCCGATCCGGTCGGCCAGGTCGCCCCAGACGAAGGAGCCGAGGACCGTGCCGGTGATGCCGGCGAGCGGCAGGTAGGCCACCGGGGCGCCGCCACCCGGGTTCAGCGCCGATCTCAGTCCGTACTCCTCGGCCATCCCGGGCACCACGAAGCTCAGCGTCACCGGCTTCATCACGTCGATGGTCACCGCGCCGGCGATCACCAGCAGCAAGCCGACGTGGGCGGGGGAGATCCTGGCGTCGTCGAGTGGCCGCACCCGCAGCGACGCCGTGCGGACGGGACCCGAGCGCGAAGGGACCAGGCCCACGAGCGTGGCCACCAGGCCCGCCGTGATCAGGACCATCCCCACCGCCATGGGGCCGTCCATGGGCATCCCGGCCAGCTCGTAGCCCATGTCGCGCGCACTCACGTACATGGGCAGGTGGAGCATGACCCCGACGGTGATGGCTGCGGCCCCGAGCCAGAAGGCGAGGGGGCGATGGAAGGCGATGGCCCCGCGCGGTGAGGTGGCGGTCAGCGCGGCGCCGGCCTCACCTGCGTTCCTGCGCTCCTCCCGCCGCACCGGCGTGCATCGTAGGGAGTTCCCGCAGGGTCAGCTGCCGTCGCTGCGGGCGGCGGCGTGGATGGCCTCGGGCCGGGCGACACCCACCAGGTGCCCGGACAGGGTCGTGACGATCACCCAGGGTGCCGGCTTGTCCTGCAGCTGGGGGGACATCTCCTCGGCGCTCACGTGGGGCCGATAGGTGCTGGGCCCGTCCTCCATGACCTCCTCGACGCGGCGATGGTCGTCGGCGTCCAACGCCTCCGCCCGGACCAGCCCGAGCACGACCGGCTGGGGGCCGGCGAGCACGAGACCGAGGTCCCAGCCGCCCAGGCGGTCACGCACGTCGCGCACCGTGTCACCGAGCCCGAAGGTGGGGACCCCGGCGTCGGCGAGCGTCGACAGGCGGGGTCGGTCGGCGAAGGTGCCCTCGAAGGGGAGACCGTCACCGATCCAGTCCATCTTGGAGCCGACGTAGTCGTAGACCTCGCCGAAGCCGAGGCTCTCGAGCCGCCACGCGGCTCGTGGGCTCATGTCTCAGAGGGAGTCGTAGCAGTAGGTGATGACGGCCCGGTCCGGGTCGAGGCGCTCGGGAGCGAGCTGCTCGAGCTTGCGCAACGGCACGTGGACGGCGCCGGCGATGTGGGACTCCTCCCACTCGGCGCTGCCCATGACGTCGACGATCTGGGCGCCGGCGGCGGCGAGCCGTTGGACGTCGTGGCGGTCGATCTCTTCGGGCATGGGAACTCCTCCTTCGAGCGGGCGGGAGCGCCCACCGGCGGCGATCGAGGAACGCCACCCCGCCTACCCCTGACACCGACGGGTAAACGGTCGAGGCGAAAGCCGCACTCAGGCGCCGGGGACGACCCGGTCGGCACGGGTGTAGACGTTCATGCCCCCGTCCCGGATGAAGCCGACGAGGGTCACGCCCACCGACTCGGCCAGGTCGACGGCCAGGCTCGTCGGTGCCGACACGGCGGCGATCACCGGCACGCCGGCGGTCGCCGCCTTCTGCACGATCTCGAACGCCACCCGCCCGGACACCACGAGCACGTGCCCGGCGAGGGGCAGGTGCCCCTGGGTGGCGGCCCACCCGAGCACCTTGTCGACGGCGTTGTGGCGGCCGACGTCCTCCCGGACGCAGCGCAGCTCGCCGTCCGGCAAGGCCAGCGCCGCGGCGTGGAGCCCGCCCGTGCGGTCGAACAACCGCTGCCGGTGGCGGAGCCGATCGGGCAGCGTGGCGAGCACGTCGACCGCCACGCGGAGCTGGTCGTCGCCGACGTCGGCGACGTGGGTGCGCACGGCGTCGATGCTCGTCGTCCCGCACACCCCGCACGACGACGTCGTGTAGACGTTGCGGCGGAGGCGCTCGTCGGGTGGCGACGGCACGCGCCGGCGCACGTCGACGATGTTGTACGTGCCCGCCGGCCGGTCGTCGCCGCAGTACCGAATGGCGGCCACGTCGTCGGGGCGATCGACGATGCCCTCGGTGAGGCAGAACCCGAGCGCCAGCTCGAAGTCGTTGCCCGGCGTGCGCATGGTCACCGACACCGCCGTGCCGTCGACCCGCACCTCCATCGGCTCCTCGCCGGCGAGGGTGTCGACCGTCGCCCGGCGGCCTTCGGCGCCGAACCGGATGATGCGGCGGCGGGCGGCGACGCGCTCAGCCATCGCCGTTCGCACCGACCACCGGCACGAGACCGGCGTGGCGAAGGTCGGCGGGGGTGTCGACGTCGAACAGGTCGCCGGCCCAGTCCGAGGCATCGAGCCACTCCACATCGTCCAGGTCGTCCAGGTCGCCGGCCAGCGCCCCGATCCTGCGCTGCCCCTGGCGCACGAGCGCCGGCGCCCGGCCCGTCGCCCGTGGCGACCACCGGGCCGCCAACCACTGGGGCCGGCCGGCCACGACCGGGACCACCGAGCCGCCTGACGGGTGGGAGGCCAGCGCCTGCACCACGGCGACGCTCAGCCGCGGCAGGTCGGTGGCCACGACGATCACCGGCCCGGCGTGGCCCAGGCCGGCCAGCGCCCGGAAGCCGGCGGCGGCGGCGGTCAGCGGCCCCTCCCCCGCCTGCTCCTCCTCGACCGCCGGCAACGTGGTGCGCCCGGGACCGACCTCGAGCGCCGGCGCCACCACGGCGGCGAGCACGTTCGCCGTGCGCTGCGCCAGGGACAGGCCGTCGACCTCCAGCAACGCCTTGTCGACGCCCATGCGCCGGCTGGCGCCACCGGTCAGCAGCAGACCCGCAACCCCCGGGACGTGCCCACCGCGGCCCTCGGTCACCTGTGTCACGGTAGCGACCAGCCCGACGGTTGCCCGTCGCCTCCGGGGGTACGCTGCGGCGACTCGCCGCTGACGAGGAGGCGGATGGACCTGCGCAGCTGGATCGAGCGGTGGCCCGTCGCCCGGCAGGTCACGGGCCACGACCGGCTCGGGCGGGGTGCGGCGGCGATGTCCGCCCGCTCGGCGCAGCTGCGGGCCCGCACCGAGGACGCCGACACCGTGAGCCGCTCCGTGTGCCCCTACTGCGCGGTCGGGTGTGGGCAGAAGGTGTACGTCCACCACGACCGGGTCACCCAGATCGAGGGCGATCCCGACAGCCCCATCTCGCGAGGGCGGCTGTGCCCCAAGGGGGCGGCCAGCAAGGACCTGGTCACCAGCCCGTTGCGGCAGACGAAGGTTCGCTACCGGCCTCCCTTCGCCACCGAATGGCAGGACCTCGAGCTCGACACGGCGATGGACATGATCGCCGACCGGGTCATCGCCGCACGGCGCGAGGGCTGGCAGGACGTCGACGAGCACGGCGACCGGCTGGCCCGCACCATGGCCATCGCCAGCCTGGGCGGCGCCACCCTCGACAACGAGGAGAACTACCTCATCAAGAAGCTGTTCACCGCCCTCGGTGCGATCCAGATCGAGAACCAGGCGCGGATATGACACTCCGCCACCGTCCCCGGTCTGGGGACGTCGTTCGGTAGGGGCGGGGCCACCACCTTCCAGCAGGACCTGGTCAACGCCGACTGCATCGTCATCCAGGGATCGAACATGGCCGAGTGCCACCCCGTCGGCTTCCAGTGGGTGGTCGAGGCCCAGGCCCGCGGCGCCAAGGTGTTCCACGTCGACCCCCGGTTCACCCGCACGAGCGCACTGGCCGACACCCACGTGCCCCTGCGTGCCGGCACCGACATCGCCTTCCTCGGCGGGGTCGTCAACCACATCCTCCAGAACGAGCTCGACTTCCGGGAGTACGTCCTCGCCTACACCAACGCCTCGACGATCGTCGACGAGCACTTCGAGGACACCGAGGACCTCGACGGGCTGTTCTCGGGGCTCGACCACGAGCGCCGGGTCTACGACCCCACCACGTGGCAGTACGAGGGGATGCAGGCCACGCCGGCGGCAGGGCGCCGCACCCAGGGTGAGGCCCATCACCAGGCGGCCTCCCACGAGCACGGCAGCCACGGCTCCACGCTGGAGGGCGGTGAGCCCCGCCGCGACCCCACGCTCCAGGACCCCCGCTGCGTCTACCAGATCCTGAAGCGCCACTTCTCCCGCTACACCCCGGAGATGGTCGAGCAGGTCTGCGGCACGCCCCAGGAGGTCTTCCTCGAGCTGTGCGAGCAGTGGGCCGGCAACTCCGGGCGGGAGCGCACGACCGCTCTCGTCTACTCCGTCGGGTGGACGCAGCACACGGTGGGCGTGCAGTACATCCGCACCGGGTCGATCATCCAGCTCCTGCTGGGCAACATGGGCCGTCCCGGTGGCGGGATCCTCGCCCTGCGGGGCCACGCCAGCATCCAGGGCTCCACCGACATCCCCACGCTCTACAACCTCCTCCCCGGGTACCTGCCCATGCCCCATGCCGGCAACCACCCCGACCTCAGCACCTACCTCGACACGGTCATGGGGCAGCGCAAGGCCGGCTACTGGGGCCGGGCCGACACCTACATGGCCAGCCTGCTCAAGGCCTGGTGGGGCGACGCCGCCCAGGCGGACAACGACTTCTGCTTCGACTACCTCCCCCGGGTCAACGGCGACCACGGCACCTACCAGACGGTGATGGACATGATCGAGGGGAAGGTCAAGGGCTACTTCCTGCTGGGCCAGAACCCGGCGGTCGGGTCGGCCCACGGCAAGGCGCAGCGGCTGGGCATGGCCAATCTCGACTGGCTGGTGGTGCGCGACCTGTTCGCCATCGAGAGCGCCACGTGGTGGAAGGACGGGCCCGAGATCGTCACCGGCGAGATCGTGCCCGAGGAGTGCCGAACCGAGGTGTTCCTGCTCCCGGCCGCCGCCCACGTGGAGAAGGAGGGGACGTTCACCCAGACCCAGCGGCTGCTGCAGTGGCGGGAGCGGGCGCTCGCCCCCAAGGACGACTGCCGCTCCGAGCTGTGGTTCTTCTTCCACCTCGGGCGCATCATCAGGGACAAGCTGAGCGGGTCGACCGACGAGCGCGACCGTCCGGTTCTGGACCTGACGTGGGGCTATCCCACCGCCGGGGAGCACGACGAACCGTCGGCCGACGCGGTGCTGCGGGAGATCAACGGTTACGACCTCACCACCGGTTCGCTCCTCGACTCGTTCACCGGGATGCGGGGCGACGGCACCACCAGTGGTGGATGCTGGATCTACACCGGGGTCTACGCCGGCGGCGTCAACCAGGCGGCGCGGCGCACGCCCGGCAGCGAGCAGGGGCACGTCGCCGGCGAGTGGGGATGGGCGTGGCCGGCCAACCGCCGCATCCTCTACAACCGGGCCTCGGCCGATCCCGAGGGCCGGCCGTGGAGCGAGCGCAAGGCCTACGTGTGGTGGGACGCCGAGGGGGGCGAGTGGACGGGCGAGGACGTGCCCGACTTCGAGCGGGACAAGCCGCCCGACTACCGGCCTCCGGCCGGCGCCGTGGCCGAGGCGGCCATCGCCGGTGACGACCCGTTCGTCATGCAGGCCGACGGCAAGGGCTGGCTGTTCGTTCCGAGCGGCCTGCTCGACGGTCCCCTGCCCACGCACTACGAGCCGGCGGAGTCACCGGTGGCCAACGCGCTGTACGGCCAGCAGACCAACCCGACGCGCCAGGTCTTCCCCCACCCGGTCAACCCCTCGCAGCCCGAGTCCACGCAGCCGGGCAACGACGTCTTTCCCTTCGTGTTCACCACCAGCCGGCTCACCGAGCACCACACCGCCGGCGGCATGAGCCGCTACGTCCCCTACCTGGCCGAGCTCCAGCCCGAGTTGTTCATCGAGGTGTCCCCCCAGTTGGCGGCCGAGCGGGGCCTCGCCCATCTCGACTGGGCGCACCTGGTCACCGCCCGCTCCGCCGTCGAGGCGAGGGTGCTCGTGACCGAGCGCCTCGCCCCACTGCGGGTGGGCGACCGGGTCGTCCACCAGGTCTGCATCCCCTTCCACTGGGCGCACGGCGGTGGGCTGACCACGGGAGACTCGGCCAACGATCTCGTGGGGATCACCCTCGACCCCAACGTCCACATCCAGGAGACCAAGGTGGGCGCCTGCGACCTCCGCCCCGGCCGCCGCCCGACCGGCGAGGCGCTGCTGCGCTACGTCGACGGCTACCGCCGGCGGGCCGGCATCACCATCGAAACCGGCAACCACCCGGTGCGCACCGACCGCCCGGGGGCGACCCCGTGACGCTCGGCGGCAACCGCCTCTTCGGTCCACTCGACCCGGCAGCCGACGCCGGCTACGAGGCGCCACCACCGCGGGTGGGGTTCTTCACCGACACCTCCATCTGCATCGGCTGCAAGGCGTGCGAGGTGGCGTGCAAGGAGTGGAACGGCGTACCCGGCGACGGCCTCGACCTGCTGGGCATGTCCTACGACAACACCGGGGCGCTCGGCGCCGACACCTGGCGCCACGTGGCGTTCATCGAGCAGTCCCGGCCCGTGGAGCAGCCGGCGACCGGTGGCGCCGGCGCGCCGGCGGGGCTACCCGCCGACCTGCGCTGGCTGATGATGTCCGACATCTGCAAGCACTGCACGCATGCCGCCTGCCTGGACGTGTGCCCGACCGGATCGTTGTTCCGCACCGAGTTCGGCACGGTGGTGGTGCAGGAGGACATCTGCAACGGCTGCGGCTACTGCATCCCCGCCTGTCCCTACGGCGTGATCGACCAGCGCAAGGCCGACGGCCGGGCCTGGAAGTGCACCATGTGCTACGACCGGCTGAAGGTGGGGCTCGAGCCGGCGTGCAGCAAGGCGTGCCCCACCGACTCCATCCAGTTCGGCACGCTCGACGAACTGCGGGAGCGGGCCGGCCGGCGGGTGGAGCAGCTGGAGCGCGCCGGCGTCACCTCGGCGCGGCTCTACGGCGACGACCCCAACGACGGCGTCGGCGGGGACGGCGCCTTCTTCCTGCTGCTCGACGAGCCCGAGGTCTACGGCCTTCCGCCCGACCCAGTGGTCACCACCCGGGACCTGCCGGCCATGTGGCGGCGGGCGGCCGGCGCGGCGGTGACGTTGACCGTCGCCGCCGTCGCCGCCTTCGCCGGGAGTCGCCGGTGAGCGGCGCCGGCGGCGCGCCGCCCAGGCGCGGTCACCGGGATGGCGAACGGGCCATGGTCCCGCAGGCCGAGTTCCGCTCCTACTACGGACAGCCGGTCATCAAGAAGCCGGTGTGGAAGTGGGACATCCCGGCGTACTTCCTCACCGGCGGGCTGATGGCGGGTTCCTCGCTGCTGGCCGCCGGTGCCGACCTCACCGGCAACCGCCGGCTGTGCCGTGCCTCTCGCTTCGCCGCCGCCGCCAATCTGGCCGCCAGCACCTGGTTCCTGGTCCACGACCTCGGTCGTCCGGAGCGCTTCTACAACATGCTGCGGGTGGTCCGGCCCACCTCCCCGATGAACGTGGGCAGCTGGTTGCTCGCCGCCTACGGGCCGCCGGCTGCGCTCGCCGCCGCGTCCGAGGCGGCCGGCGTGTCCCCGAGGACGGGACGCGCCGCCGGATTGGCCGCCGCTGTGCTGGCGCCGATGGTCGCCAGCTACACCGCCGTGCTGACCTCCGACACCGCCGTTCCCGCCTGGCACGACGCCTACCCGCACCTGCCGTTCGTGTTCGTGGGCAGCGCC
This sequence comes from Actinomycetota bacterium, assembly GCA_019348335.1. Taxonomy (GTDB): domain Bacteria; phylum Actinomycetota; class Acidimicrobiia; order Acidimicrobiales; family CADCSY01; genus JAHWJR01. Next base: position 1,139 of record JAHWJR010000042.1, on the reverse strand, counting down.
GGCGCGTCGGCCGGTGGGCTGGCCATGGCGCTCGTCCCGCCGGCGCAGGCGTCGCCGGCGCGCCGGCTGGCGGTGCTGGGAGCCGGCCTCGAGCTGGGCGCCGACGAGCACATGGGCCGGACCATGGGCCTCACCGGTGAGCCCTACCGGCAGGGCACCGCCGGCCGGCTCCACCGCTGGGCCCGAGCGTTGACCGCGGGTGGTGCCGTGATGGGCGCCACCCTCGCCCGCCGCAGCCGGCTGGCGTCGGCGGTGGCGGGCCTCGCCCTGGTGGCCGGCTCGGCGTGCACCCGCTTCTCGGTGTTCCACGCCGGGGCTCAGTCGGCCGGCGACCCCAAGTACACCGTCGTCCCCCAGCGGGAGCGGGTCGACGCCGGCGACGCCGTGCGAGCAACCGGCTGAGCACGACGAGACGTCGTCAGCCCCCGGGTTCGAAGACCCACCGAGTCGCCCGGGTGGCGAACTCCTCCTCCCGCTCGATGACGGCGAAGGCCCGCTCCGGCTCGAACTCGAACATGAGGTTCTGGGTCACGAACTCCGTGCTCAGGCCCGGCGAGAACGGGCGGTACTTCTCGACGTAGCGCTCGGCCCACTGCGCTCGCCGCGCTCGGTCGCCGACGGGCGCGGCCCGGCCCTCCACCGAGACGCACTCCACCGTGTCGTCGACCATGACCACGGCGCGCGGATTGGCGGCGAGGTTGCGGGCCTTGCGGGCTCGTGGTGCACACGAGAAGGCGAAGCGGTGCTCGGCCTCGTCCCACACGCCCCACACCGGCATGGCGTGCGGGCGGCCGCCGGCGGAGACGGTGACGACCCAGAAGTTGCGGTTGGCGACCAGCCGCTCGGCGGCCCACGCCCACGGCAGCGGCGCCCACGCCGGCGTGTCCACGCCGTAGTCGCGCATGTCCGGTCGCTCGGCACGAGGCTCGGCCATGGCGCAGCCCTACGGCGCGCCGCCGGGCGAGGAGGCCCCCGGAGCGTCCTGGCCGCCGACGACGACGTTCCAGGGCCGGATGCGCCACTCCAGCACCACGCCGTTGCCCACGTAGGGGTCCGCCCGCACGAACTCCTCCACGGCCGACGCGTCGTCGGCCTCGAACACCAGCAGCGCCCCCGTCACCGGGTCGTCGAGCGTGCCG
>JAHWJR010000002.1:31360-36285 GCA_019348335.1 Actinomycetota bacterium | reverse complement strand
CGGGGCGAGGAGTGGGGCCGCCTCGGCGCGGCGCCGGCGCCGGGCGTGCCTTGGGCCGGGGCCCGGGTCGGGGCCGGGGCGGGGCGTGACGGCCCTTCCCCGTCGGAGCGGGGCGCCCGCGGCGGGGCGCCGGCGCCGGGCGTGCCTTGGCCCGAGGCGCCGGCGCCGGGCGTGCCTTGGGGCGAGGCCCCGGTGACGGGCGTGCCTTGGGCCGAGGCCCCGGTGACGGGCGCGGCTTGGGCCGCGGGCCGGGAGCGGGGCGCCCCGTGGGTCGCGGGGTGCCGGAGCGGCGGCGCGGTCTGGCGGAGGTCATGAGAGGACGCGCGTCAGGACGAGCGCCGGCGCGACGCTAGCAACGGCGCCGTCACGTCTTCCCTTGCTCCGCTGGCGTGCCGCTCTTGTCTCGCCGCCAGCTCGTCCCCGGCGCCGCCGCTGCCAGCGGCGGCGGGGGAGGCGCCGGCGCCACCGGCTCCGCCATCTCGGGGTCGGGCCCGACCAGGCGGGGCGTACTCGGGATGGCGACCCGGCCAGCGGCGGCGGCGGCGACCGCGGCGACGAGCCCGCCGGCGAGGGCCACGGCCAGACCCTCGGACCAGCCGTCGAGGGCCGGGGCGCCGGCCCACGCCCACGTGCCGGGGGCCACGACCAGCCATGCCCCCACTGCCGCCGCCGGGAGCCCGGCCAGGAGCGGTCCGGCGTCGTGGTCACCGGCCGCCGCCGGCCGAGTCCGGTCCCAGTCGTCGTCACGCCCCCGAGCCAGGGCCACGGCTGCCAAGCTCGCCGTGACCACCACCAGCGCCACCAGGGTCAGGCGGACGGCTTGGGGATCGGCCACCAACGTGGCGGTCAGCGCGGCCGCGCCGGGGACGGCGCTGAGGGCGGCGAGCGGCGTGAGTGCCACCGCGGTCACCACGGCGGACGCGGCCAGCAGCCACGCAGCAGGGAGGCCACCCGAGGGCAGGCCGGCGGGCACGGCGGTGTCGGCGGCGGCGGCGGCCAGCGCCAGCAGGGCCAGCGCCACCACCAGTGGCCGGAGCCCGTCGGACAACCGGGCGGCCCAGGCGCCGGCGACCGCCACCGCCGTCAGGCCGAGGACGAAGGCCACGGCGTCACCTTCCGGTCCGAGCGCGGCCAACGCCGGGATGCCGACGGCGAGGCCGACCGGGAGCAGGAGCGCCGCCACGGTCCGCGCTCGAAGGGCCCCGGCGGCGGCGGCCACCACGGCACCGGCGGCGAGCAGGGCGGCGGTCGCCTGCCCGGGCAACTCGGCGGGAAGCAGCACGCCGCCGGTGCCGGGAGCAGTCAGGAAGGCGCTCTCGGGCTGGTTCACCGCCAACCGGATGAGGCCACCGGCGACCACCGCCATCCCCGCCAGCGCCAGCACGCCGGCCGGTCCCTCGCCGTCGCCCCGGCTGGTCACGGCGATCACTGCCGCCCCGGCCACCAGCACGGCGCCGGCGACGAGGAGCGACCCGGAGCCGGCAACGAGGGCCAGGCCGCCGGTGAGCAGCGTCAGCGCCACCGCACCGGCCACCGCCGACCGGCGGCGGACGGGATGGCGCACCGAGGCGAGCGCCAGGGCGGCTCCGACCCCGGCGGGCCCCACCGGGCCGGCGGCGGTGAAGGGGCCGGCGACCACGTGGCCGACCAGGGTCACGGCGACCCACAGCCCGGCGGCCACCAGCGCCGCCGCCCGCACGGTGACCCGGGCCCTCGCCGCTGCCTGCTCCACGGCCGCGGGATCGGGAGGAGCGGCGGCGGCGGTGTCTCTGTCGACCGAGGCGCCAGCGCCCTCCCGGACCCGTGATGCCCGGTGCCGGCGACGACCGCGACGACCGCGACCGCCCTCGGCAGCTTCGTCGGCTTCGTCGTCGGGGCCCATCTCCACCGGCGCCGACCGACGGCTCGGTCGGCGGCGGCGCGGGGGGCGATCCGGCGACGGGACGGCCAGGGCCACCACCGCACCGATCAACGGCACGAGGACGGCGGCGAGGAGGACGGCGCTCATGGGCTCAGACGCCGACCCGGCCGAGGACCACGGTGGCGCCGAGCACGGTGGCGACCACGCCGAGGGCGAGGGCCAGCCCGGCCGTGGCCTGCTGCCACCGCAGTGAGGCGATCCCGGCGGCCAGGGCCACGGCGGCGGCGGTGGCGCCCAGGCGCAGGCCCAGCCCGGTGCCGTACTGCGGACCGGCCACGGCGACGGCAGCGGCAGGCCCGGTGGCCAGCGCCACCACCAGGGCCGCCGGCGACGGCCCGCGGCGACGGCGCCGGCCCCCACGACGGGAAGGTCGGTCGCTGTCGTCGCCGGTCACGGTGGCGTCCTCCACGTCACCACCCGCAGGAGGAGAGGCCAGCACCAGGGCGGCGGCGGCGAGCCAGGCGGAGGCGGCGGCGGCGGCGGGGCCCACCACCCCGCCCGGGCCCAGGACCGACTGGGCGCCGGCGACCGCTCCCAGCGAGGCGGTCCCCCATCGGGCGAGCACGGCCAAGCCGGCGAAGAGCACGGCCCCGACCGCAGCCGGGGACGCCACCACCACCGCCAGCAGGACGGCGAGGGCCACGACGTGGCCGGTGGAGGAGAGCCCGAGGACGGCGGCGGCGGCGGCGGCGCTCAGCCGGAGGGGGCCGAGCGACGCGAGCGACCCTGGCCGAGCGGGAACGTCCGGGCCAGGTGGTTCCACCCGCAAGCGGGGCAGACCTCGACGACGTAGGCGGCGCGTCCGAGGCTGCTGCGGGCCAGCCGCTGCAACTCGCTCTTCGTCGTCACGCACCGCCCGTTCGCCGGCAGCCTCGCCCCGAACACGTACGTCACGAGCACGAGCTTTGCGGCGTCGCAGATTGGGCACTGCTGTGTCGACTCCTCTCCGACGTTGCGGGCGGCCCGCACCAGCTCCGGGTGGGCGTCACACACCTCGTGGCGGGCCAGGCGGCCCTTGCGGAACTCCGAGATCACCGCCTGGCGAGCCAGACGGTAGTCGACCTCCCCCGGCAGCCCGGCGGCGTCCCCTCGCGGCATCGGCACGCCCAACGGCACGCCGCAAGGGTAACGAAGCCGGGCCCGTCTCGGAGCGGCGGCTGCCCTCGGCCTCCCGGGACCACCTCCACCGGGTCAAAGGTTGTCGTTCGATATATCAGCCCGATATGTTGGGCCGCAGTGATCGAGCTCGCCATCCTCGGCATCCTCAAGGAGTCCAATCTCCACGGCTACGAGCTGAAGAAGCACCTGCGCAAGGTGCTGGGCCCGCTGTCCAACGTCTCGTTCGGCTCCCTGTATCCCGCCCTGGCCCGGCTCGAGCGCGAGGGCGCGGTCACCATCGTCGAGTCCGGACCGGACGCCGCCCCGCCCATGCCCATGACCGGTTCGCTCACCGGGGAGGCGGCGGCGTTCCGCTCCCGCCGGCGGCCGACCCGGGGCCCCCGGAACCGCAAGGTGTACGGGATCACGCCCGCCGGCGAGACCCGCCTGGTCGAGCTCATGGCCGACCCGGCCGACGACGAGCGCAGCTTCGGCATGAAGCTGGCCTTCTTCCGGTGGTGCGACCGGCCCACCCGGCTCCGGCTCCTCGAACGCCGCCGAGCCAGCCTCCTCGACCGGCTGGAGGAGACCCGCAAAGCCGTCGCGGCACGAGACCAGGACGACCCCTACGTCCGAGCACTGATGGAGCACGACACCGAATCCACGATGAACGACATCGCCTGGATCGGCCGTTTGATCGCCAGGGAGACCGGCGACGAGGGGCTGGACAAGGAGACCACAGGAGGTCACCGATGAGCACGATCAAGCTCGCCATCGCCGGCGTGGGCAACTGCGCCAGCGCCCTGCTGCAGGGCCTGGAGTACTACCGCGACGCCGACCCCACCGAGACCGTCCCCGGGCTGATGCACGTCGACCTGGGCGGCTACCACATCCGCGACGTCTCGCTGGTGGCCGCCTTCGACGTGGACGCCGCCAAGGTCGGGCTCGACGCCGGCAAGGCCATCTTCGCCAGCCAGAACAACACCCTGCGGTTCGCCTCCGTGGGTGAGCTCGGGATCAGCGTCCAGCGGGGGCCGACCCTCGACGGGTTCGGCCGCTACTACCGCGAGGTCTGCGAGGAGAGCCCGGCCGAGCCGGTCGACGTGGCCGCCGCCCTGCGCGACAGCGGGGCCGACGTGCTGGTGTCCTACCTCCCGGTGGGCGCCGAGCAGGCCCAGAAGCACTACGCCCAGGCCTGCCTCGACGCCGGCGTCGCCTTCGTGAACGCCATCCCGGTGTTCATCGCCAGCGACCCCGAGTGGGCGGCCCGCTTCGCCGACGCCGGCATCCCCATGGTGGGCGACGACATCAAGAGCCAGGTGGGCGCCACCATCGTCCACCGCATCCTCACCCGGCTGTTCGAGAACCGGGGCATGGTCCTCGACCGCACCTACCAGCTCAACGTGGGCGGCAACATGGACTTCAAGAACATGCTCGAGCGCGACCGGCTCGAGTCCAAGAAGGTCTCCAAGACCCAGGCGGTGACCAGTCAGATCGACCGGACCATCTCCGCCGACGACGTCCACATCGGCCCGTCCGACCACGTGCCGTGGCTCGACGACCGCAAGTGGGCCTACATCCGCATGGAGGGTCGCAACTTCGGCGACGCCCCGCTCAACATCGAGCTGAAGCTCGAGGTGTGGGACTCGCCCAACTCGGCCGGGGTGATCATCGACGCCATCCGCTGCGCCAAGCTGGCGCTCGACCGGGGCATCGGCGGCCCGCTGCTGGGCCCGTCGGCCTACTTCATGAAGTCGCCGCCGGTGCAGTACCACGACGACGACGCCCACCGCATGGTCGAGGAGTTCATCGCCGGCGACTGAGCGGGGCGCCTACGCTCCGCCCCGCGCCGCCCACCAGGCATCGAGCCGGCGGCGGGCCTCCTCCTCACCGAGCGGGCCCTCCT
>JAHWJR010000002.1:28700-31260 GCA_019348335.1 Actinomycetota bacterium | reverse complement strand
GCCCACCAGGCATCGAGCCGGCGGCGGGCCTCCTCCTCACCGAGCGGGCCCTCCTCCAGGCGCAGCTCGAGCAGGAAGTCGAGCGCCTGGCCCACTGCCCGCCCGGGCCCGATGCCGAGGTGGTCCATCACCTGCCGGCCGTCGAGATCGGGGCGGATGCGGCTGAGCTCCTCCTCGGCCCGCAGCTCCTCGATCCGGGCCTCGAGCGTGTCCATCCGGCGGGACAGCTCCTCGGCCTTGCGCCGGTTGCGGGTGGTGCAGTCGCAGCGGGTGAGCTGGTTGAGCCGGTCGAGCAGCGGGCCGGCGTCTCGCACGTAGCGGCGCACGGCGCTGTCGGTCCAGCCCATGCGGTAGGTGTGGAAGCGCAGGTGGAGCTCGACCAGCCGGCTCACCGCTTCGACGTCGTCGGCCGGGTAGCGCAGCGCCTGCATCCGCTCCCGGGTCATGCGGGCCCCCACCACCTCGTGGTGATGGAAGGTCACCTTGCCCCCGGGCCCGAACGAACGGGTCTTGGGCTTGCCCACGTCGTGGAACAGCGCGGCGAGGCGAAGGATGCGGTCAGGCCGGGTCTTGGCGACCACGGCGATGGTGTGGCCGAGCACGTCCTTGTGGCGGTGGATCGGGTCCTGCTCCAGGGCCATGGCCGGCAGCTCGGGCAGGAACTCCTCGGCCAACCCCGTCTCGACCAGGAACTGCAGGCCCGTCTCCGGCCGCTCCACCACCAGCAGCTTGTCGAGCTCATCGCGGATGCGCTCGGCGGAGACGACCTCGAGGCGGGGATGGAGCTGCCGCACCGCCTCCACCAGCTCGGGCTCGGGAGCCAGCCCGTGGGCGGCGACGAACCGGGCCGCCCGCAGCATCCGCAGGGGGTCGTCGGTGAAGGACTCCTCGGGTGACAGCGGAGTGCGCAGGCGCCCGGCGGCCAGGTCGGCCGCGCCCCCGAACGGATCGACCAGCTCGGGCTCGTCGCCCACCTCCCCCGCCGTGGGCCCCACCCGCAGCGCCATGGCGTTGACGGTGAAGTCGCGCCGGGAGAGGTCGGCCTCCACGGCGTCGGCGAAGCGGACGTCGGGCTTGCGGGAGTCGGGGCGGTAGGCCTCGGCCCGGTGGGTGGTGATCTCGAACTCCCGCCCGTCCTTGCGGCAGCCGATGGTCCCGAAGCGCTTGCCCTGGGTCCACACCGCGTCGGCCCATCCCCGCACCACCTGCTCGATGTCGTCGGGGCGGGCGTCGGTGGTCAGGTCGAAGTCGATGGACTCGAGGTCCCGCCCGAGCAGCAGGTCGCGCACCGTCCCCCCCACCAGGTAGGCCCGGTGGCCGCCGGCCGCCAACCGCTCGGCGAGCGGCCGCACCTCGTCGAGGACCGGCGCCAGCCGCTCGGGAACCATGGCGTCACCGTACCGGGCCGCCCCCGCAGGGTCCCCGGTCGGCGCCGGCGCCCTGTGCCCCTGCTGCCGCGGACGAAAAAACTTCTCAAGTTCCGCCGGACCCCTGCCGATGACCACTGTGCACGTCCCCCTGAGGAGCGAGCCGCCCTTCCCCCGGGGCGGCTCGCCCGCGTCGGGGCCCGGTCCAGAGCGCAGTCCAGGGTTCAGCCCAGGAGGCGGCGAGCAGCCTCGACGACGTCCATGCCCGGGCCTCCCGACGTCGCCGGCTCCGGGCGGTGGTCCCGCCCCACCAGGGCTGCCACGCACGCCCCGGCGGAAGCGGCCAGTGCCTCCAGGTCGTAGCCGCCCTCGAGGAACAACACCCGTCGCCCGGGTGGGGCGTACTCCAGCACCCGGCGGGTGAGGTCGGCGAAGTCGCCGCCGGAGAGGGCCAGGCCGGTGAGCGGGTCGGCCCGGTGGGCGTCGAAGCCGGCCGAGACGAGCAGCCAGGTGGGGGCGAAGGCCTCCACCACCGGGGTGACCACCTGGTCGAGGGCGGCCAGGGCCACGTCGCCGGTGGCGCCGGCGGGGAGCGGCAGGTTGACCGTCCGCCCCTCGCCCTCCCCCGCGCCCCGCTCCTCCAGCGCCCCCGTGCCGGGATAGAAGGGCCACTGGTGCAGGGAGGCGTACAGCACCCGCCCGTCGGACCAGAACACGTCCTGGGTGCCGTTGCCGTGGTGGTTGTCCCAGTCGACGATCGCCACCCGCTCGCCCCGGGCGGCGAGCACGGCGGCGGTCACCGCCAGGTTGTTGAGCAGGCAGAAGCCCATGGCCCGTGCCGGCGTGGCGTGGTGGCCGGGCGGGCGCACGGCGCAGAAGGCGGCGTCGGCCTCACCCCGGTCGAGCCGCTCGACGGCGTCCGGCCCGGCGCCGGCGGCGAGCAGGGCGACCTCCCACGAGTCGGGGCCGGCGGCGGTGTCGGCATCGATGACGCCTCCGCCCCTGGCCGAGAGCTGCTCCAGGGCGCGCAGGTGGCCGGGGGTGTGCACCAGCTCCAACTCGGCTCTGGTCGCCGGACGGGGGGCGAAGCGTCGCAGTGCGTCGCTCACGCCGGCGGCCTCGATCCCGTCCAGGACCGCCTCCAGCCGTGCCGGGCGCTCGGGATGGCCGAACCCGGCCTCGTGGTCGAGGAA
>JAHWJR010000002.1:0-28600 GCA_019348335.1 Actinomycetota bacterium | reverse complement strand
CCTCCAGCCGTGCCGGGCGCTCGGGATGGCCGAACCCGGCCTCGTGGTCGAGGAACCGGGGTGAGGTGGCGAGCAGGAGGCTCAGGCGCCCGACGCTAGTACCGATGCGCCGGCGCAGGCCCGCCACCAGTGGCGTGTCACTAGCCTCGCTGGCCATGCCGGGGCTGCGCGTCGTCCGCCTGGGTCCGGAGCGACTGCGGATGGGACCGTGGCGGGGCGACGCCCGGGTGGCGTGCCTGGCGCCCGTGGCCGACACGCCGGGGCCCACGCCGGCGATGGTCCAGCACTGCTGCACCATGCTCGAGCGCCAGGGGTTCACCGAGGTGGTCACCGCGGCGTTGAGCATCCACGAGCAGCGGGGCTTCCTCCTCTCCGGCTTCGAGGTGCGCGAGGAGCTCCACCTGCTGTCGCGGGATCTCGACACCCTGCCTCGGGCCCCGGACGCGTCGCTGCGGCGGGGACGGCGCCGCGACCGGCGCCCGACGCTCGAGATCGACGCCATGGCCTTTCCTCCCTTCTGGCGCCTCGACGAGACGGGTCTGGTCGACGCCATGGCCGCCACCCCCTCCGCCCGGTTCCGGGTCGCCGGCCGCGGCCGGGTCCTCGGCTACGCCGTGTCCGGGCGGGCGGGAGCCCGCGGCTACCTCCAGCGGCTCGCCGTCCACCCCGAGGCCCAGGGACAGGGGCTGGGACGGGCGCTCGTGCTCGACGGCCTGCGGTGGATGCGGCGAGGGGGCGTGATCCGGGCCATGGTCAACACCCAGGTGGAGAACGACCGGGCGCTGCAGCTCTACCAGAGCATGGGCTTCCAGATGGAACCCACCGGCCTGGCGGTGCTGGTGCGCCGGCTTCCGGACCGGGAGCTCACGTCGTGAGCACACGCACCCTGCTCGCCCTCGGCGCCGTCGTGCTGGCCGGCGTCCTCGGCCTCGCTCCGCCGGTGCGTGCCCAGTCGACGCCCTCGGGCCGGGTGTCCCTGGCGTCCCAGACTCCCTGGGTGGGCGAGGCGGGCACATTCCGTCTCCGGGTCGACATCGCCGGGGTGCGCCGGCCCGACGACGTGGAGGTGGCCGTCACCGTCCACGCGCCGGTGACCTCGCGCTCGCAGTTCCAGCGCACCCTCGAGGGCCGACTTCTCGGATCGGCGCTCCACACCGTCCCCGTCCAACCGTTGACCGCCGTCGACCTCGACCCCGCCGGGGCCATCCGCTTCGACCTCGCGCTCGCCCGTCCCGGGGCCGGGGCCGAGCCCGGCCAGGTGGTCCTCCCCGGGGCCGGGGTCTACCCCGTGCGGGTGGCGCTGCGGGAGGTGGGGACCGGCACGGTCATCGACGAGTTCACGACGCACCTGGTGCGAGAGCGCGACGACGACGCCGAGCCTCTCGCCGTGGCCTGGGTGCAGCCCTTCGGCGCACCGCCCGCCCTGCAACCCGACGGGACCGTCGAGCTCGACGAGAACCGAATGGCCCGGCTGGCCACCCTCGCCGGCGCCCTGGCGACCTCCGACCTGCCGCTCACCCTGGCCCCCCGCCCCGAGACCCTCGACGCCCTGTCGACCGAGGCCACCGACACCCTGGTGGCGGTGGCAGAAACGACCGCCGGCCGCCAGGTCGTGGCCGGGCCCTATGCCGACGTCGAGGTCACGTCGCTCCTGCGAGCCGGGCTCGGCGGCGAGCTCCGTGCCCAGCGGGAGACGGGCGCCGCCACCGTGGAGCACCACCTGCGGGTGAGCGCCGACCGGTCGACGTGGATCAGCGACGAGCCCCTCACCGCCGCCGCCATCGGCGCCCTGACCGGCGTGGAGCGCTTGGTGCTGCCCGAGGACGCCTTCACGCCCCTCGACCGTCCCCTCACGCTGGCCAATCCCTTCCTGGTGGAGGGCGCCGGCGGCGATCCCGTCGAGGCGGTCGTCGCCGATGACGGCCTCGTTGCCCATCTCACAGGGGTCGGGGACCCGGTGCTGCGTGCCCACCACCTCCTCGCCGACTTGGCCGTGCTGGCCTACGACGCTCCCGGCCTCGAGCGGGGTGTCGTGGTACGGCCGCCGTCGGACTGGAGCCCTTCGCCGGACTTCCTCGCCACCGCCCTCGACGGCTTGGGCCGTGGCTCCGTGGTCGAAGCAGTGACGCTCGACGCGCTGTTCCGAGAGGTCCCGACGGCCTCGAGCGGCGGCGCCGAGCTCGTACGTGAGCTGAGCGCTGCTCCCAGCGAGCCCCTCGACATCGACTCCGACCGGATCGACGAGCTGCGGCGCGACATGGCCAGCCTGGGCGCCATCACCCAGGGCGCCCCCGCCTCCCGACCCGACCTGGCTGAGCGGCTGCTGCTCGTGGCCCAGGACCGCTCACTCAGCCCGGACGAACGTGACGACTACCTCGACGGCGCCCGGCGCACCATCGACGAGCGCCTGACGACGGTGACCATCCTCAGCGAGGGCAGCTTCCGTCTCACCTCCCGGGAAGCCACCATCCCCCTCACCCTGGTGAACAACGTCGACGCCGAGATGCGGGTCTCCCTGCTCCTCCAGAGCGAGAAGCTGGATTTCGTCGGGCCCGACGGCTCCACCACCGGGGCCGCCGCCATGCCCCTCACGCTGGCCCCCGGCAACAACCCCGTGGTCGTCCCCGTCGAGGCCCGCACCTCGGGGGAGTTCCCGCTGCTGATCTCCGTGCGCTCGCCCGACGGTGCGCTCTCGCTGGCCACCGCCCGTCTCACCGTGCGCTCCACCTTCCTGTCGGGGATGGGCGTGGCGCTCTCCGCCGGCGCCGGGCTGTTCCTGGCGGTGTGGTGGGCCAGCCACTGGCGCAGCGCCCGCCGCGACCGCCGCCTGGTCCCGTCCCCGGGATGACCGCCGGCGACCGCCCGCCGCCGGCGCCCGGCTCCACGCCGGCGGCGGCGCCGTCGGGCCGGCGTTCGTCGGCACTGGTGGCCGGCGGCATCCTGCTCAGCCGGATCGCCGGCCTGGTCCGTGAGCGGGTCATCGCCGCCCATCTGGGCACCGGCTTCGCCGTGGACGCCTTCCGGGCGGCGTCCCGCATCCCCAACCTGTTGCAGAACCTGCTGGGCGAAGGGGTGCTCTCGGCGTCGTTCATCCCCGTCTACGCCCGCCTGCTCGCCGAGGGCGACGAGGAGGAGGCCGGACGCGTGGCCGCCGCCGTGGCCGGGCTCCTCGCCGTCGTGGCCGGGGTCCTGGTCGTGGTGGGGGTGGTGTTCGCCCGCCCGCTCACCGCCGTGCTGGCCGCCGGCTACACCGGCGAGCGCTTCGAGCTGACGGTGACCCTGGTGCGCATCCTGACCCCGGGGCTCGGCCTCCTCGTCCTCTCGGCGTGGTGCCTGGGGGTGCTGAACAGCCACCGGCGCTTCTTCTTGTCGTACGTGGCGCCGGTGCTGTGGAACGTGGCCCAGATCACCGTGCTGGTGGCGGTGGCGACCCGTGGCCTCGACCAGTCGTCCCTGGCCGTGGCGCTGGCGTGGGGCGCCCTGGCCGGCGCCGCGCTCCAGCTGGGCGTCCAGCTGCCGGCGGTGCGTTCGCTGCTGCGGTCCCTGCGACCGAGCCTCGACGCTCGCCGGCCCACGGTGCGCACCGTGCTGCGCCGCTTCGGCCCGGCCGTGGCCGGCCGCGGCGTGGTCCAGCTCTCGGCCTACGTCGACCTGTTCCTCGCCAGCTTCCTCGCCGTGGGGGCCGTCGCCGCCCTCACCTACGCCCAGGTCTTCTACCTGCTGCCGATCAGCCTGTTCGGCATGAGCGTCGCCGCCGCCGAGCTCCCCGAGCTCAGTCGCCTCGGTGACGCTCCCGCCGAGGACGGCGCCCGCAACGGTGGTGCGGTCGGAGAGGCGCTGCGGGCCCGGTTGCACGAGGGGTTGGGGCGCGTGGCCTTCTTCGTCGTGCCCACGGCGGTGGCCTACCTGGTGCTGGGCGACCTGGTGGTGGGCACGCTGCTCCAGACCGGCCGCTTCGACACCGGCGACACCCGGCTGGTCTGGTACGTCCTCGCCGCCTTCAGCCTCGGCCTGGTCGCCACCACCGCCAGTCGCCTGCTGCAGAACGGCTTGTACGCCCTGGGTGACACCCGCACGCCGGCCCGCATCGCCGGCCTGCGGGTGGCCCTGGCCGCGGTGCTCGGGGCGGTGCTGATGCTCCAGCTCGACCGGGTGGTGGTGAGCGGGCCCGGCCTCGGGGGCCTGGACGTGGCCGGCGCCCTGCCGGCGCTGGTCCCGCTGCCTGCCGAGGCGCGCGACGCCACCGGTGGCGCCCTGCGCCTCGGCGCCGTGGGACTGGCGCTGGCCTCGGCGACCGCGGCCTGGGTCGAGCTGAGCCTGCTCCGCCGCCGGCTGCAGGCCCGCGTCGGTCCTCTCCGCCTCGGCGGTGCCCACCTCCTGCCCGTGCTGGCTGCCGGCGCCGTCGCCGCCGGCGTGGGCGTGGTCGGTCGTTCCCTGACGACGGGCCTGGCGCCGCCACTGGCACTGGTGATCGCCGGACTGCCGGCGGCACTCGCCTACCTGGCCACGGCGGCGGCACTGCGGGTCGAGGAGCCAGCGGCACTGCTCGCCGCTGTCCGCCGCCGTCTGCGCTGAGACGGTGACCGCGGGTGCCCGGACGACCTACGCTGCGCCCACCGGACCGAGGGGAGCACAACAGATGGCCGTGCGGGTAGTGACCGACAGCGCCTCCGACCTGACCGACGAGCTGGCCGCCGAGCTGGGGGTGGAGGTCGTGCCCTTGTCCATCCGCTTCGGCGAGGAGGAGTACGTCGACCGGCGAGACCTCACGCCGGCGGCGTTCTACGCCAAGCTGGCCTCCTCCTCCGTCCTGCCGGAGACCGCCGCGCCCTCGCCCGGCGCCTTCCAGACGGCGTTCGGGAAGGCCTTCGACGCAGGAGCCGACGCGGTGGTGTGCATCAACATCTCCTCGGGGGTCTCGGCCACCATGCAGTCGGCCAAGACCGCGGCCGACGACCTCGACGGCGCAGACATCCGGATCGTCGACTCCCGCTCGGTCACCTGGGGCCTGGGCAGCCAGGTCGTGGCCGCAGCCCGAGCCGCGGCCGGCGGCGCCACGGCCGACGAGGTGGTGACCCTCGTCGAGGACATGATCCCGAGAACGCGGGTCTTCGGCGCGCTCGACACCTTGGAGAACCTCAAGAAGGGTGGCCGGGTCGGCGGTGCCCAGGCCCTGCTCGGCACCCTGTTGTCGATCAAGCCGGTGATCGACATCAGCTCCGGCGTGGTCGAGGAGGCGGGCAAGCCCCGGACCCGGTCCAAGGCGCTCAAGTTCCTCGCCGACAAGGTGGCCCAGCACGGTGACGTCGAGAACCTGGCGGTCATGCACGGGAGCGCCCCCGACGTGGAGCAGTTCCTCGACCTCCTCGCTCCCCTGTTCCCCCGTGAGCAGATCCACGTGGGCGAGATCGGGGCCACCATCGGGGTCCACGGGGGCCCTCGGGTGATGGGAGTCACCTTCCAGGTAAAGGGCTGAACCGCCCACCCGGGCCATCGGGGCGGTGAATGTTTCCGCCCGGGCGTGACCGGTACGGTGAAGTCGACGTGCCCGAGCCCCCTTCGACTCCCGCCCCTATCGAGACGGTCGCCCCCGGTGCCAGGATCGCGGCGCGCTACCGGCTGGTCTCCCGGATCGCCCAGGGCGGGATGGCCGAGGTCTGGGAGGCGGTCGACGAGGTTCTGACCCGCCCGGTGGCGGTCAAGATCCTGCTGCCCCATCTGGCCGCCGACAAGGCGTTCGTGACCCGCTTCCGGCGCGAGGCTGTCGCCGCCGCCCGGCTGTCCGACGCCCACATCGTGTCGATCTACGACACCTGCAGCGTCGACGACGTCGAGGCCATCGTCATGGAGCTGGTGCGGGGCACCACCCTGCGGCGCTACCTCGACGAGCAGGGCGTCGTGCACCCTCGGCGGGCCGTCGACATCGCCGTGCAGATCGCCGCCGCCCTCGATCACGCCCATTCCAACGGGCTCATCCACCGCGACGTCAAGCCGGGCAACATCCTGCTCTCCGAGGACGGCCGGGTCCTGGTGACCGACTTCGGGATCGCCAAGGCCGCCGAGGCGGTGTCCGACCTGACCGAGGCCGGCCAGGTGGTGGGCACGGCCAAGTACCTCTCCCCCGAGCAGGTCCAGGGCGCGCCCCTCGACGCCCGCTCCGACGTCTACGCCCTCGGCGTCGTGCTCTACGAGATGCTGTGCGGTCGGCCGCCCTTCGCCGGCGACAACGCCACCAGCACCGCCGTGGCCCGGCTCACCTCCGAGCCGCTGCGGCCGCGCCAGGTGCGCGCCGGCCTGCCTCGCGCCCTCGAGGACATCGTGCTGCGGGCCATGGCCCGCCACCCCGACGATCGCTACGCCTCGGCCGCCGAGCTGCGGGCGGCGCTGGTCGCCGTCGACCTCAGCCGGGTGGAGCCGGACGACGACGACACCCGCCTCCCCGAGGCCACCGCCATGGCCGCCCACCAGCCCGGCGAGTGGCGCCGGCCCCCTCCATCCCCCGCTCCCGCGCCTCCTCCCCCGCCGCGCTTCGCCCAGACCGAACGGGCCTGGCTGGTCCCCGCCGCCCTCATCGTGGTGGTGGCCATCACCCTCGCCGTGGTGGGGGCGCTGCTCGGCCGCACCGAGGTCGGCCGTGACTTCTTCGGAGCGGTGCGGGGAGCGACGCCGGGCGCAAGCCCCGCCGAACCGCTGCCCATCGCCGCCGCCTCCTCGTTCGACCCCCAGGGCGACGACGGTCGCGAGAGCGAAGACGAGCTCTCCTTCCTCGTCGACCCCGACCCGGCCTCGGCGTGGACCACCGTCCGCTACAACAGCCGGGACCTGGGCGGGCTGAAGGAGGGCGTGGGCGTCATCCTCGAGCTGGACGCAGCGAGCGAGCTCGACTCCCTGGCCGTGGCCTCGCCCACTCGCGACTGGGCGGCTGAGGTGTACGTGGCCGACGAGGCGGCGTCCGCGCTGTCGGGATGGGGCCCGCCCGTCGCCACCGCCCAGAACATCGGTGGCGACGCGCGCTTCGACCTCGACGGAGCTCGCGGAGCTGCGGTGCTGCTCTGGATCACCGACCTCGGCGACGGCAGCGTCGGGCCGCGGTTCTCCACCGCCATCGGCAACGTCGAGCTCAAGGGCCGCTGACCGCCAGACCCCGCGAGTGAACAGGCCGTCCGGCTCGCCTTCGCTGCCGCCGGCGGTCAGCTCCCTCAGTCGTTCGTGGGTTGGCGGGGCCGGGGACGTACCCGGGCCGCCGGGCGCACCCGGACGAGGGCGACCGCCGCTGCCACGGCGGCGCCGGCCCACGCCAGCACCGGATAGGGCTCGATCCCCTGCCCGGAGTCGATCCAGCCGCCCCAGATCACGGCGCCGGCAGCGAGTGCGGCGGCGAGTGCAGCCGGCACCCACCCCCGCCACTGTCCGCCGAGCGCCACCACCTCGGAGACCACCAGCCCGAGGAGGAGGCCGACCACGAAGGGCACCACGCCGGCGAACTCGTACTCGCCGGCGATGAGCGCGCCGAGGGCGGCCACCGCCGCACCGGCCAGGACAGGCAGAATCGTGCGCACCACGCCAGGGTAGGCTCCCTGCCGTGGCACTCCCCGCTTCTGAGCCCGCGCGGCCCCTACCAGCGACCCGCGCCTCCTCCGTCGCCCGGGCTGACGTTCCCGTCCCCGAGGCACCCGGTGCGGCCGGTGACGACTGGGCCAAGGACACCGCCGACGCCATCGAGCGGGTCGTGCAGTCGGTACGCGGCAAGACCATCGGGCCGCTCGAGAAGATGGCCCGGGCCCTGGTCTACGGCCTGCTCGCCTTGATCGTCGGCATCGCCGCCGCCGTGCTGGTGTCGGTGGCGTTGGTGCGCGCCCTCGACCTCGCCATTCCAGGCTCGGTGTGGTCCGCCCACGCCATCACCGGGGGAATGTTCTGCCTCGCCGGGCTGTTGCTGTGGCGCAAGCGCAGCGCCAAGACCGTAAAGGTGTGAGCAGGCGATGAACCAGGTCCGCAACGTCGTCATCATCGGTTCTGGGCCGGCGGGCCTGACCGCGGCCATCTACACCGCCCGGGCCAACCTCGCCCCGGTGGTGCTGGAGGGCCAGCCCTCCTCGACCACCGACCAGCCGGGGGGGCAGCTGATGCTCACCACCGAGGTCGAGAACTACCCCGGGTTCGTCGACGGCATCACCGGGCCCGAGCTCATGGCCACCATGCGCGCCCAGGCCGCACGGTTCGGGGCCGAGCTCGTCGTCGAGAAGGCCACCCGCGTCGACTTCTCGTGCCACCCGTTCAAGATCTGGGCCGACAGCGACCCCGAACCGACGTACCAGGCGCTGTCGGTCATCGTCTCCACCGGCGCCCGGTCCCTGATGTTGGGCCTCGACGCCGAGGAGCGGCTGATGGGCCGGGGTCTGTCCACCTGCGCCACCTGCGACGGCTTCTTCCACCGGGGCTCCCACATCGCCGTGGTCGGAGGGGGCGACTCGGCCATGGAGGAGGCGCTGTTCCTGACCAAGTTCGCCGAGAGCGTCACCGTCATCCACCGGCGCGACCAGCTGCGGGCCTCGAAGATCATGCAGGAGCGGGCGTTCAAGAACGACAAGATCCGCTTCCTCTGGAACAGCCGGGTCGTCGACTTGCTGGGGAAGTCCGCCCTCGAGGGCGCGGTCGTCGAAGACGTCACCACCGGCACCACCTCGACACTCGACGTCACCGGCTTGTTCGTCGCCATCGGCCACCGCCCCAACACCGACCTCTTCCGGGACGTGCTCGACATGGACGACGCCGGGTACCTGGTGACCCGGCCGGGCAGCACCTACACCAGCGTCGACGGCGTGTTCGCTGCCGGCGACGTGCAGGACCACACCTACCGCCAGGCCGTGACCGCCGCCGGCACCGGGTGCATGGCGGCCATCGACGCCGAACGATGGCTGGAGGCCCACGGCGACGCCCCGGACGACATCGCAGAGACCCCCACCGAATGGTGATGGAGTGAGGAGGAAGTATCTATGGCACCGATAACCCTGACCGACGCCAGCTTCGACGAGGAGATCGGATCGGCCGACACCGCCATCGTCGTCGACTTCTGGGCCGAGTGGTGCGGGCCGTGCAAGGCGATCGCCCCCGTGCTCGACGAGATCGCCGAAGAGCACGCCGGCAAGCTGCGGGTGGGCAAGGTCAACGTCGACGACAGCCCTGACGTGGCCCGCCGCTTCGAGGTCATGAGCATCCCCACCCTGATCGTGTTCAAGGACGGCCAGGCCAAGAAGCGCCTGGTCGGCGCCAAGGGGAAGAGCCAGCTGATGAGCGAGCTCTCCGAGTTCCTGTAGTTCTTGTCCACAGGTCGTCCCCAGCTGGTTGGGGATGATCTGGGGCGAACGCAGGACGCCTACGCCTCCACCGGAGAGGAGACCGGCGCGGGCGTCGTCATGGCCCGGTAGATGCGTTCCAGATCACCCAGGTCGGCGAAGTCGATGACGATCCTCCCCCGCTTGCCTCCCTCCTCGACCCGCACCGAGGTGGCGAGGTGCTCGGAGAGCAACTCCTCGAGCTCGTGCATGCCCGGCGATCGCAACCGGGGACCGGCCGGGGCCGGGGCGGGGCCGGTGGCCGGGGAGGCCCCGGGGCTCTGGTCCCGTCCCGGCGAGCCGGCGGTGGTGCGTGCCCGTACGGCCTCCTCCACCGCCCGCACCGACAGCCCTTCGTCGACCGCCCGGCGCGCCATCTTCTCCTGGAAGCTGCGGTCGGGGGTGCCCAGCAGCGCACGGGCATGGCCGGCGGAGAGCCGGCCCTCGGCCACTTGGCGCTGGATCGACGGCGGCAGCTGGAAGAGCCGCAGCGTGTTGGTCACCGCCGCTCGACTCTTGCCCACCCGCACCGCCAGGTGCTCGTGGGTGAGCCCGAAGTCCTCGATGAGCTGCTGGTAGGCGGCGGCCTCCTCCAGCGGGTTGAGGTCCTGGCGGTGGAGGTTCTCCACCACCGCCTGCTCGAGGGAGGAGAGGTCGTCGACCTCCCGGACCAGCGCCGGGATCGTCGGGAGTCCGGCCCGCTTCGCCGCCCGCCACCGCCGCTCGCCGGCGATCAGCTCGTAGGCGCCCTCGTCCACGGCACGCACGAGCACCGGCTGGAGCACGCCCAGCTCGCGCACCGACGCCACCAGCGAGGAGAGCGCCTCCTCGTCGAAGTGCCGGCGAGGCTGGTGGGGATTGGGGCGGATGCTCCCGACGGCGACGTCGCGCAGTGTGGACGCCGCCGTCCCCGTTCCTTCTGCGGGGATCAAGGCGCCGAGGCCTCTACCCAGTCCGCTGCGGCGGGCCACCACTGACCTCCTTGGCGAGCTCCCGGTAGGCGATGGCGCCCCGGGACGTTGGATCGAACGCGATGATGGGCTGCCCGAACGACGGTGCCTCGGAGAGTCGGACCGTGCGGGGAACCACCTGGCGGCAGACCTTGTCGCCGAAATGGGCTCGGACCTCGTCCACCACCTGTCCGGACAACTTGGTCCTGGCGTCGTACATGACGCAGATGATGGCGGAGAGCTCCAGGGCAGGATTGATGTTCTTCTGCACGAGTGACACGTTGCGCAGGAGCTGCCCGAGTCCTTCCAGGGCGTAGTACTCACACTGCACCGGGACCACCACCTCGGTGGCTGCGGCCAGGCCGTTGACCGTGAGCAGGCCGAGGGAGGGGGGGCAATCGATGAGGACGTAGTCGTATTGGTCGACCACCGCCTCCAGGGCCCGCCGGAGCCGCAGTTCCCGGCTGAAGGCCGGCACCAGCTCGATCTCCGCGCCGGCCAGGTCGAGGCTGGACGGAGCCACGAACAGGTTCCGCACCGACGACGGCTCGACGCAGTCCTCGAGCGGAAGGTCGTTGAGCATCACGTCGTACATCGAGGAGGCCACGTTCCGGGGGTTGAGGCCCAGGCCGGTCGAGGCGTTGGCCTGCGGGTCGAGGTCGCAGACCAGCACCCGGTACCCGAGGTCGGCCAGGCACGCCCCGAGGTTGACCGCCGTGGTGGTCTTGCCCACCCCGCCCTTCTGATTGGCGAGGGCCATGATCCGGGGCAGCGGGCGAGCGAATCGGTGCCCGCCCGTGGTGGGGTCGGCCTCCGCGCTCGGTGGTGGCGGGGGAGCGGGGATCGATGCCTCGTCCTCGCTCTCGACCTCAGATCCCGTGCGGTCGTCGAGCACCGGTACAGGCGAGAACGAGTCGGGACGGTCAACCACAGCTTCATCCTCGCCGGTGCGGGCGGATTTGGCAAGGACCCTTACGTTCCACGTGAAACGCGGGGTTGCCACATCGCTGCCCCTGGCGGACTCCCGAGGAGCCACGTTTCACGTGGAACCGGGTGGGCCGGCCGGCTCCGGGCCAAGCGCCGTTCTCCAGGTTCCACGTGGAACCCTCACCGGGGCGGGTGGGGGCCTACCAGAGGGCCCGCTTGGCGGGTATGCCGACCCGCCGTGGGAATCGCTCCGGGCAGGCGCTCACCTGTTGGAGCACGGCGATGCGCGGCGGGCCGGCGGTGATCACGCTCAGCACCAGTCCCATTCGATCGAGTTCCGCCGCCGGCCAACGCTTCTGCTCCTCGGCGGTGCCCTCCGGCGGTTCGCTCACCAGCAGCAACCCGCCTCCGGCCAGCAACGGGGCGGCACACTCCGCCGTGACCGCCGGCCGCCCGAAGCCGCGGGCCACCACCGTGCCGTACCGGCCGCGGTGCCCGGGCTCCCGGCCCACCTGCTCGGCCCGCCCCCCCACCACCTCGACGCGCGCCTCGAGGTCCAGGGTGGCGATGGCCTCGACCAGGAACGTGCAGCGTCGCTGGTTGGCCTCGACCAGGGTCCATCGACGCTCGCCACCTTCGGCTGCCAACACCAGTCCGGGCACGCCACCGCCGCTGCCCAGGTCGAGGGCCGGGCGGGACGGGTCGTCAGCGCTCCCCGCGGCCGCATAGGCCCGGGCGTGGACGATGTGGTCGGCGACCGGGCCGGGGCCGAGAAAGCCGAGCCGCTTGGCTTCCTCCAGAACCTCGACCAAGCGCCCGTCGAGCACCGGTTCAGGGCCTCCTCGGCGGTGGCCGGAGGTCACGTGGCCCCGCCTCGGTGCCAGAACGCTAGGTGGCCGCGTCCTCGGGCACGATGAGGACCCGCCGCTTGGGCTCTTCGCCCTCGGAATGGGTGGTCACACCGTCGATGGTGTTCACGGTGTCGTGCACCACCTTGCGGTCCGGCGGGGGCATGGGCTCCATCGAAACGGCCGTTCCCGTCGACAGGACCTGCTCGGCGACCTCACGGGTGAAGCGCTGCAGCGCCTCCCGCCGGCGCTCCTGGTAGCCACCCACGTCCACCCGCAGCCGGATCCCCCGACCGCCTCCCCGCAGTACGGCAGACCGGGCCAGGTCCTGCACGGCGGCGAGGGTCTGGCCCCGCGGCCCGATGAGCAGTCCCAGGCCGTCGCCCATCACTCGGCCTTCCAGCGTCTCGTCGTCGACGTGGTCGACCTCGGTGCGCCCCTCGAGGCCGAAGGCGTCCACCAGGCCGCTGAGGAAGCTCTGCAACCGCTCCTCCCGCTCAGCCGGCGCCATCACCGGCTCCTCAGGCCCGCGCGGTGGCGCGGCAGCGGCGGGCGCCGGAGCCATCGCCTTCTTGTGCGTCTCCCGGTCGGAGGCGTCGGACGAACGCGCCTTGGCGCCGGCCCGCTCGTCCTCACCTCCGCCCCCACGACGCTTGCGGTCCTTGCGCTCAGCCTTCGGTCGAGGCCGTGCCGGTTCGACTCGCGCCCGGACGCGAGCCTCTTGGCGGAGCCGGCCGAACAGGCCGCTCTTCGCCTCCTCGACGATCTCGAACTCGGCGTCACCCTTGTCGACCCCGAGTTTGTCCAGAGCCGCTTCCTTGGCCTCTTCGACCGTACGGCCCGTTGTCTCCACCCACTCCACGTGTCATCTCCTCTTCTTCTTGCGTTTTCGAGGCCGAGGAGCGACGGGAGTGGGCGGCTTGGCGTTCTGGCCGTTGGGACGGCTGCCGTTGACTCCCTTACCGTCGGCCTTCTTCGCGTTGGCGCCCTTCGCGTTGGCGCCCTTCCCGTTGGCGCCCCTGGCGTTGCCACCCTTGGCGCCGGCCTTCTTGGCCGCGCCGCCCTTGGCGTTCGCTTGCTTGGCGTTCGCGTGCTTGGCGTTGCCGGCGCCCTTGGGCACCTTGCCGTTGCCCCTGGTGATCTCGCCCTTGGGCGGCGCCGCCGGCGTTGCCTTGGTCTTCTTATCGGTCTTCTTGTCGCCGGCGTCCTCCTCGCCCGGCACCTTGCGGAAGTCCATGCGGGTGACCAGCGCCTGCTGGCCGATGCGGACCACGTTGGAGACCACGAAGTAGATCACCACGCCCGCCGGCAGGGACACCGAGATGGGCACGAAGATGAACGGCATCACCTTGGCGATCATCTGCTGTTGCGGATTGGCGGTGGCCGAGGGGTTGCGCCCCTGGATCTGGCGCTGCTGGACCACGGCGGTGAGCACCACCAGGACCACGAGCACCACGTAGGGGATGGCCGCCGTCAGTCGAGCGCCCTGCACCGTGGCCCAGGCGCTCTGGGAAAGGTCCATCCCGAACGAGACCATCTCGTTGGTGGCCCGCAGGGCCACGGCCAGCGGCGTGTCCTCGCCCTCGAGGTACTTCGGGTTGAAGTTCGACCCCGGGCCCGCCGAGCGCCGGGTGAGCCCGATGAGCACCTGGTAGAGCACGATGAACACCGGGATCTGGAGCAGCATCGGCAGGCACGAGCTGAACGGGTTGATGTTGTTCTCTTGGTAGAACGCCATCATCTCTTTGTTGAGCGCCTCGCGGTCGCCCTTGTGCTTGGCCTGGAGCTTCTTGACCTCCGGGCCCACCCGTTGCATGGCGATCATGGACCGCGTGCTCTTGATCGAAAGGGGGCTGAGCACGAGCATGACCAGCGTGGTGAACAAGATGATGGCCCCGCCGAAGGAGGGCCAGATCTTGTAGAGCTCGGCGAGCACGCCGGCGAGGAAGTCGAACATCTACGCCTCCGCCCGCTCGGGCACGGGGTCGAGGCCGACGCCGCCCCAGGGATGGCACCGACCGATGCGACGCAGCGTGAGCACTCCGCCACGCACAGCGCCGAAACGCTCGACGGCGAGGATCCCGTAGGCCGAACAGGTGGGCTCGAACCGGCACGGCGACGGCCGCCCGGCGCGCAGCAGCTGCCAGGAGCGGAACAACGCCCGTAGGGCCCGAGCGGGAAGGCTCACTCGCCGTGTCCCAACTGGGCCAGGGCCCGCCTCAAGTCGTCACGCAGGCCCTGGTAGCTCGACCGGGCGGCACGGGGGGCGGTGCCGACCAGGTACGCCCCGGGGCGCAATTGGGCGGCGGCCTCGGCGACCAGCGCCCGAAGGCGCCGCCGCACCCGGTTGCGTTCCACCGCTGAGCCCACTGCCCGGCTGACCGCGTAGGCCACACGGGCCGGAGGCTCGCCGGGGACCCAGGTGAGCGTCAGCACACCCGCCCGCGTCCGGCGGCCCCGCCGGCGGAGCTCGGCGAACGTGGCCCGGTCGCGGATCCGTCCCGGTGGCGCCGGCCGCGGAGCCGCTGCCGAGGGTTCCGAAGCCCACCACGACGCTGCCGTGGCAGACGTGGCGGCGGCGATCAAGCGGACAGGGCGCGGCGGCCCTTGCGCCGGCGGGCTTTCACGATGGCCCGCCCGGCGCGGGTCGACATCCGGTGCCGAAACCCGTGGTTCTTGGCCCGCTTGCGGGTGTTGGGCTGGTAGGTGCGCTTCACGATCGTCCCTCCTCGGGAGCGCCCGCAACCTCTCGAGAGATCGCGACAGCAGCTCAGTGACGCCGCGCCCACAGCGACCAGCGTCGCTTCGCAGGCTAGAGGCTGCCCCGGGAAGGCGACAACAGGGTGGCTCCCCTCCGCCGGGCAACAGCACGCTCAGTTGCCCCAAAAGAGCCTCGCGGGCCTTGCGCGACAACCAGAGCCGGATGCTACGGTCCCGTCGTCGTTCCTCCGGCAAGGTCTCCCGCGACCGGGTCGGACGCCGTGGCTGATCGCAGGTTGGCCCAGAGTCTCCCGGTGCCAGGCGGGTCCGGCGTTGTCCACAGTATGTGGATGTTCTTGTGGACGGTGGGTGCAGGTGGGAGGCGAGCACGCTGGTAGGTGAGGCCGAACGGTTGTGGAGGACCTGCCTCGCCACGGTGCGCACGGAGGTACCGGAGTCGGCGTGGAGCAGCTGCTTCCAGCCCACGGCCGCCCTGTCGCTCGACGACACCAGCCTCCTCGTCGCCGTGCCGAGCTCGCTCGTACGCGAGCGCCTCGAGGGACGGTGGTCGCCGTACATCGCCCGGGCCCTCGACGACGCCGGCCGGGGCGACGTCCGGGTCCGCTTCGAGATCCGTCCCGATGCGGCAGAGGCCGACGCCTCCTCCGAACCCGACGCCGACCCGGCGCCGGCGGCGCTGGCCCCCGGTCAGCTCGACCTCGACGGCTCCCGACGACGACCGAGTGCCCCCGAGAGCCGGTCCCCCGTGTCCCTGAACCCCCGCTACACCTTCGATGCCTTCGTCACCGGGGCGTCGAACCGCTTCGCCCAGGCCGCGGCACTGGCGGTGGCGGAGACGCCGGCGAGGTCGTACAACCCGTTGTTCATCTACGGCGTGGCCGGCCTGGGCAAGACCCACCTGTTGCACGCCATCGCCCACTACGTCCACCAGAACTATCCCG
Source organism: Actinomycetota bacterium (assembly GCA_019348335.1). GTDB lineage: Bacteria > Actinomycetota > Acidimicrobiia > Acidimicrobiales > CADCSY01 > JAHWJR01. The sequence continues at coordinate 12,878 of JAHWJR010000002.1, read as the reverse complement.
CCTACGGCGTGCGCTACGTGTCATGCGAGGCGTTCATGAACGACTTCGTCGACGCCATCCGCACCAACACGACGACGTCGTTCAAGCGCCGCTATCGGGAGAACGACGTGTTGTTGATCGACGACATCCAGTTCATGGAAGGCAAGGAGGGCCTCCAGGAAGAGTTCTTCCACACCTTCAACCAGCTGCACGGCGCCAACCGTCAGATCGTCATCAGCTCCGACCGGCCCCCCCGCTCGATCGCCACGCTCGAGGACCGGCTCCGCAGTCGCTTCGAGTGGGGGCTGATCACCGACATCCAGCCGCCCGACCTCGAGACCCGCCTCGCCATCCTGCGCAAGAAGGCCGAGCCGGACACGACTCACGTGCCGGACGACGTGCTCGAGTTCATCGCCAACCACATCACCAACAACATCCGCGAGCTCGAGGGCGCCCTCATCCGGGTGTCGGCCTACGCCAGCCTCAACAAAGAGCCCCTGAACCCGGAACTGGCGCAGGAGATCCTGGGCGACATCCTCCACGACGTCCGCCCCCGGCCCATCACCGCCGAGCTGATCCTCGAGGCCACCTCGTCGATGTTCGGCTTCAGCGTCGAGGACCTGTGCGGCCGGAGCCGGCGTCGCCCGCTGGTCACGGCACGCCAGGTCGGCATGTACGTGTGCCGCGAGCTCACCGACCTGAGCTATCCGTCGATCGCCCGGGCCTACGGCGGGCGGGACCACACCACGGTCATCCACGCCGTGGAGAAGATCGCCGCCCTCATGAAGGAGCGGCGCCAGATCTACGACCAGGTCACCGAGCTCATGCAGACCATTCGCGGCACGCGGCAGCGCCCGTGAGCTGCCCGGTTGGGGACGGCCCTGGGGACGCGAGGCGGACGACCCTGTGGGTGACGGCCCGGCGTCCACAGCGCCACCGCGGTCCGGGCTCAGGGCACCCCCGCGCTGTGGGAAGCTGGGGACAACCGGGGGGATCCCCGTCATGGCGTTGACCGGCCACGATGGTCACTTGTCCCCAATCCACAGGCCTTATTGCCATTATCAGAGATATCTCTCTAAGAGAGAGGAAGAGACGGCGTGAAGTTCCGCTGCGAACGTGACGTGCTCGTCGAGGCTCTGGGCAGCGCAACGCGCGCCGTGTCCACCCGCGGCGGTGCCCTGCCGGTGCTCTCCGGGGTCAAGGCCGAGCTGAAGGGTGACTCCCTCGTCCTCACCGGGAGCGATCTCGACCTGACCATCCAGGTGTCGGTCACGGTGGCGGGGGAGGCCGACGGGGTGGCGGTGCTCCCCGCTCGACTGGCGGCCGACATCGTCCGGGCCCTCGAGCCCGGAGCCGTGCACGTGGAGGTCGGCGAGTCCGAGGCCCGCATCGCCTCGGGGCGGTCCCACTTCGGCGTGCGCCTGCTGCCGGCCGACGACTTCCCGCGGGTGGCCGACGCCCCGGCCGACGAGGTCACCCTCGACGCCGGCGCCTTGGTCGAGGCCCTCCGCCAGGTGGTGCCGGCCGCCAGCCACGACGACGCCCGTCCCATCCTGACCGGCGTGTACATGACCGCCGAGGCCGACGGTCTGCGACTGGTCGCCACCGACTCGTACCGCCTGGCGGTGCGGGACCTCTCTGGCGTGTCGGTGCTGGCCGAGGGCCAGTCGGTCCTCGTGCCGTCGCGAGCGCTCGGTGAGCTGGCCCGGCTTCTCGGCGACGCCGGCGAGGTGTCCCTGCGGCTGGGGGAGCGCGACGCCACCTTCGAGGCCGGCGAGTTCGCCGCCGGCGGCGGGTCGGGCACGGGTACCCGGTTGACGACCCGCCTGATCGAGGGCCAGTTCCCCAACTACCGCCAGCTCATCCCCGAGTCGTCGGCCAACCGCCTCACGGTGGGGCGCGAACCGCTGCTCGACGCCCTGCGCCGGGTCAAGCTGCTGGCCCGGGAGGCGACACCGGTCCGGCTCAGCCTCGGCCCCGACGGGGTGGAGCTCAGCGCGGTGACCCAGGACGTGGGCCAGGCGGAGGAGGGCATCGACGCCAAGTACGAGGGCGCCGAGATGGTGATCGCCTTCAACCCCGAGTACCTCGCCGACGGGGTCGAGGCGGTGGAGGGTGACGAGGTCTCGCTGGAGACGACCGACGCCCTCAAGCCGGCGGTGGTCCGCTCCGTCGAGCGGGGCGACTACCTCTACCTGCTCATGCCCGTCCGGGTCTCCTGAGACCCCCCGGCTCCGCCCTCTCGTGCGCCTGCGGCGCCTGTGGCTCACCGACTTCCGCAACCTGGCCGCTGTCGAGCTGGAGGTCGCCGCCGGGCTGACCGCGGTGGTGGGGGCCAACGGTGAGGGCAAGACGAACCTGCTGGAGGCGGTGGCCTACCTGGCCACCCTGTCGTCGTTCCGGGGCGCACCGGGCGAAGCGCTGGTGCGTGCCGGCGCCGAGCGCGCCGTGGTGCGGGCCGAGGTCGACCCCGAGCAGCCAGGGCGGGCGGCCGACACCCTGATCGAAGCCGAGCTGCGTGCCGTGGGCCGTGATCGGGTCATGGTCAACCGGCAGCGGCTGCGCCGCGCCGCCGACCTGGTGGGAACCGTTCGGGTGAGCGTGTTCTCCCCAGACGACCTGGCCGTGGTCAAGGGCGGTCCCGACCGGCGCCGGCGGCTGGTCGACGACCTGGTGGTCGCCGGCTCCCCACGTCTGGCCGCGGTCCGGGGCGACCTCGACCGGGTGCTGCGCCAGCGGGCCACGCTGCTGCGCCAGGCGGGTGGTCGCCTGACCCCCGACATCACCGCCACCCTCGACGTGTGGGACGCCAAGCTCAGCGACCTGGGCGAGACGCTGGCCCAGGCCCGAGCCGATCTGGTCGGCCAGCTCGAGCCCTTGGCGGGCAAGGTCTACGACCAGGTCGCGGCCACCGCCGCTCGGGTCACGGTCTCCTACGTGGCCCCGTGGCGCGACCAGGGCCTGGCGGCGGCGCTGGCCGAGGCCCGCACCGACGACGTCCGCCGGGGGGTGACCACGGTGGGACCCCACCGCGACGACGTGGAGCTGAGCATCGCCGGCCTTCCGGCCCGCACCCACGCCTCCCAGGGCGAGCAGCGCTCGCTGGCCCTCGCCCTGCGCCTGGCCGGGCACCAGCTGGTCACCGAGGTCGGCGGAACGCCACCGGTCCTGCTGCTCGACGACGTGTTCTCCGAGCTCGACCCCGAGCGCAGCGCCGCCCTGGTGGCCCACCTCCCACGGGCGCAGGCCCTGCTGACCACGACCGGCGCCCTGCCGGCGGGCGTGGAGCCCGAGCTGGTGCTGCGGGTGCGCCACGGCCGGGTGGCGGTGGAGCGATGACGCCGATCGCGCCCCTTCCCGGCCAGCCCGGGCCCGGGCCCCGGCGGGTGGCCGACTCGCTCGATCAGCTGGCGACGTCGCTCGGGGTGCCATCGGCCGGCGTGCTCGCCACGCTGTTCTCGGCCTGGCCCGAGCTCGTGGGCGACGGTGTGGCCGCCCACAGCCGGCCCCGTTCGCTGCGGGACGGCGTGCTGGTGGTCACCGTCGACGAGCCGGCGTGGGCCACGCAGCTGCGGTGGCTCGAATCCGACCTGCTCCTCCGCCTGGGCGAGGTGCTCGGCCACGGCGTGGTTCGGTCCATCGACGTGCGCGTGCGGCGGAGCTAGCAGGCCGTCTTCGACCACGGTCAGCGAGCGCCGGGTCCCCGGAGGCTGTCGCTCCCGGCTGGTACACTCGGGTCGTTGCGATTCGTCCTGTGACCTGCGGCTTCGCGTCCGGCTCGGGTCGACTCGCCTTCTGTCCGTGACCCGCTCGAAAGGCGCGCGTGGCCGACCTCGACTCGTACGGTGCCAAGGACATCCAGGTCCTCGAGGGGCTGGAGGCGGTGCGCAAGCGCCCGGGCATGTACATCGGCTCCACCGGCCTCAACGGTCTGCACCACCTGTTCGTGGAGGTGGTCGACAACAGCGTCGACGAGGCCATGGCCGGCCACTGCGACCGCATCGACGTCACCTTGCTGGCCGACGGTGGCTGCCGGGTCTCCGACAACGGGCGAGGCATCCCCGTCGACCCCCACCCGAAGTACAAGAACAAGTCGGGTGTCGAGGTCGTACTCAGCGTGCTCCACGCCGGGGGCAAGTTCGGTGGGAGCGGCTACAAGATGTCCGGGGGCCTCCACGGTGTGGGCGTGTCCGTGGTCAACGCCCTGTCCCAGCGACTGGTGGTCGAGGTCGACCGTGACGGCCAGCGCCACCGCATGGAGTTCGCCAAGGGCGGTAGGCCCCAGGGAGGCCTCGAGGTCGTCGGGAAGGCCCCACGAGGCCGCACCGGCACGACCGTCACCTTCTGGCCCGATGCCGAGGTCTTCTCCTCGGAGGGGACCGAGTTCCGGGCCCAGACGCTGCTGGAGAAGCTGCAGGTCTACGCCTTCCTCAACAAGGGCCTCGAGATTCGCTTCACCGACGAGCGGCCGGGCAGGGACGCCGAGCGGAAGGTCTTCAAGTACAACGGCGGCATCGAGGACTTCGTCCGCCATCTCAACGCCTCCAAGGAGTCGTTGTTCAAGCGGGTCGGCTACTACAGCGCCGCGGAGCAGTCCCAGGAGGTCGAGGTCGCCTTCCAGTGGAACACGGCTTACTACGAGGCCATCCACTCCTTCGCCAACGGCATCGCCACCAACGAGGGCGGCATGCACGAGGAGGGCTTCAAGAAGGCCCTCACCAACGCCATCAACAACTACGCCAAGGCCAAGAACCTGCTCAAGGAGAAGGACGACCGCCTCCTCGGCGAGGACATCCGCGAGGGCCTCACCGCCATCCTCAGCGTGCGCCTGACCGACCCGCAGTTCGAGGGCCAGACCAAGGGCAAGCTCGGCAACGTCTCCATCCGCTCGCTGATGGAGCGGGCCACCAACGAGAAGCTGGGCGACTGGCTGGAGGAACATCCCACCGAGGCCCGCCAGGTGGTGCAGAAGGCCATCCACGCCGCCCGGGCCCGGGTGGCCGCCCGCCAGGCCCGCGAGGCCACCCGGCGCAAGTCCCCGCTCGAGGGCGCCGGCCTGCCCGGGAAGCTCACCGACTGCTCCTCGCGCAACGCCCGCGAGACCGAGTTGTTCATCGTCGAGGGCGACTCCGCCGGCGGCTCGGCCATCAAGGCCCGCAACCCCATGTACCAGGCAGTGCTGCCCATCCGGGGCAAGATCCTCAACGTCGAGCGGGCCCGCATCGACCGGATGCTCAAGAACAACGAGGTCGAGGCCCTGGTGAAGGCGGTGGGCGCCGGGATCGGTGACGACTTCGACCTCGGCAAGATCCGCTACCACAAGATCATCCTCATGGCCGACGCCGACGTCGACGGCAGCCACATCCGCACGCTGCTGCTCACGTTCTTCTTCCGCCAGATGGAGCCCCTCGTCGAAGCCGGCAACGTCTACATCGCCCAGCCTCCGCTGTTCTCCGTCGAGGTGGGCAAGGAGAAGATCTACCTGAAGGACGAGGTGGCGCGCGAGCGGTTCCTGGCCGAGCACCCCGACAAGCGGTTCGAGTTCGGACGGCTGAAGGGGCTGGGCGAGATGGACTGGCAGGAGCTGGGGGAGACCACCATGGACCCCACCCGGCGGACCCTCCTGCAGATCAGCGTGGAGCAGGCCGCGATCGCCGACGAGGTGACCAGCGTGCTCATGGGCAACGACGTCGAGCTGCGCAAGAACTTCATCACCAGCAACGCCAGCGACGTGCGGTTCCTCGACATCTGATGGCCCGGGCATGAGCGACACGATCCCCCCCGAGGGCACCGACACGGCGCTGGCCGGCATCGAGCCCATCGAGATCCAGGAGGAGATGGAACGCTCCTTCCTGGAGTACGCCATGTCGGTCATCGTCAGCCGGGCCCTGCCCGACGCTCGCGACGGCCTCAAGCCGGTGCACCGCCGCATCCTCTACGGCATGCACGACCTCGGCGCCCGGCCCGACCGCCAGCGGCTCAAGTGCGCCCGGGTCACCGGCGACGTCATGGGCAAGCTGCACCCCCACGGGGAGAGCGCCATCTACGACGCCCTGGTGCGCATGGCCCAGGACTTCACCCTGCGCCACCCGCTGATCGACGGCAAGGGCAACTTCGGCTCGCCCGACCATCCCCCCGCCGCCCAGCGCTACACCGAGTGCCGGCTGGCCACGCTGGCCAGCCAGATGCTGGCCGGCATCGAGGAGGACACGGTCGACTTCGTCGACAACTACTCCGGCGAGTTCACCGAGCCCTCGGTGCTGCCGTCGCGCTTCCCCAACCTGCTGGTCAACGGCAGCCAGGGCATCGCCGTGGGGATGGCCACCAACATCCCGCCCCACAACCTGGGCGAGGTGATCGACGCCGTCAACCACCTGCTCGATCACCCCGGTGCCACCCCCGACGACCTGATGGCGTTCGTGAAGGGCCCCGACTTCCCCACCGGCGCGCTGATCCTGGGCCGCTCGGGGATCATGGACGCCTACCGCACGGGCCGGGGGTCGGTGCGCCTGCGGGCCCGGGCCGAGATCGTCGAGGGCAAGCGGGGCAGCTCCATCGTGTGCACCGAGCTGCCCTACCAGGCCAGCCCGGCCGGCATCCTGATGAAGATCAAGGACCTGGTCGACGCCAAGGAGCTCGAGGGCATCGCCGACCTCAACGACGACTCCTCCGGCGACAACACCCGCCTGACGATCAGGTTGAAGCGTGACGCCAACGCCAACGTGGTGCTGAACAACCTGTTCAAGCACACGGCGCTGCAGTCCAGCTTCCCGGTCAACATGGTGGCCCTGGTCGACGGCGTGCCCCGGACGCTCAACCTGGCCCAGATCCTCACCGCCTACGTCGAGCACCAGACCGAGGTCATCACCCGCCGGAGTCGCTTCCGGCTGCGCAAGGCCGAGGCCCGGGCCCACATCGTCGAGGGCCTGCTCAAGGCGCTCGATGTCATCGACGAGATCATCACCCTGATCCGCAGCTCCGACGACCGCGACGCCGCCCGTCAGGGGCTCATGGCCGAGCCGTTCGAGTTCAGCGAGATCCAGGCCAACCACATCCTCGACATGACGCTGTCCCGCCTCACCCGGCTGGGGCGCTCGCAGCTCGAGGACGAGCTGGCCGGGCTGCGGGAGACGATCGCCGAGCTGCAGGCCATCCTCGGCGACGAGGGCCGCCTGCGCACCGTCATCAAGGAGGAGCTGGCCGAGGTCAGGGCCACCTTCGCCAACCCCCGCCGGGCCGAGATCACGCTTGATCCCGGCAACATCGACGACCTCGAGCTCATCGACGACGAGGAGCTCGTCGTCACCCTCTCGGCCAAGGGCTACGTCAAGAGCGTCCATGCCGACGCCTTCCGCAGCCAGGGTCGGGGTGGCCGGGGGGTCCAGGGCGCTCGCCTGCGCGACGAGGACTACGTCACCCACATCGTCACCACCACCGCCCACGCCTACCTGCTGTTCTTCTCCAACCGAGGCAGGGTCTACCGGTTGCGGGCGCACGAGATCCCGGTGAAGGACCGCACGGCGCGGGGCACGGCCATCGTCAACCTGCTGCCCCTGGCGCCTGACGAGCGCATCCAGGCCGTCATCGACACTCGTGACTACGAGACCAACCGCTACCTGTTCTTCGCCACCCGCAAGGGGCAGGTGAAGAAGACCAAGTTCACCGAGTACGACTCGTCGCTGCGCAGCGGGCTCATCGCCATCAGCCTGCGAGGCGACGACGAGTTGGTGCGGGTCATCCCCACCAACGGCGGTGACGACATCTTCATGGTGTCGGGGGCGGGCATGACCATCCGCTTCGCCGAGGACGAGGTGCGGGCCATGGGGCGTGCGGCCGGTGGCGTGCGGGGCATGCGGCTGCGGGCCGACGACGAGGTGGTCTCCTGCGACGTGGCCCGTGACGACGCCGACATCCTGCTGGTCACCGACGCCGGCTATGGCAAGCGCACCAAGCTCGAGCGGTTCAACGCCCAGTCCCGCGGCGGGCAGGGGGTCAAGGGGATCAAGCTGACCGCCCGGCGGGGCCGGGTGGTGGCGGCGTTCATGGTCGGCCTCGACGACGAGATCATCCTCATCGCCTCGGGTGGTGTGGTCATCCGGGTTCCCGTGCGGGGCATCACCTCGCAGGGAAGGGGCGCCACCGGTGTACGGGTCATGGCCCTGCCCGAGGGCCAGACCGTGGCCGCGGTGGCGCCGGCCGTCTCCGCCGACTGACAGCCCGTCTCTTCCTGCCGGCGGGGGCACCGGACGGGCACCCGATGCCCGTTCACTTCGTCGCTGCCGCGGGCTAGCCTCAGCCCCGCTCCCTCGCTTCCCCCTCCTGGCTGCCGCGCGCCCCCGGAGGGAAGCGATGACCTGTGCCCGTGCTCTTCCACGACCATCCCCGCGGTCCCGCCCGCGCCCGCGAGCCCGGTGCGGCCCGCCGAGCCAACGGGGCTCGGTCGCCCCGTTGGTGGCCGTGCTGGTGGTCGCCACCGGCGGCCTCTGCCTGGGCCTGGGCCGGCTCGGGGGGGAGGCGGTGGCGGCTGCCCGGGCCCGGACCGCGGCGGACGCGGCCGCCCTGGCCGGCGCCGCCGAGGGCGAGGACACCGCCCGGGCCGTCGCCGAGGCCAACGGGGGAGCGCTGGTGGACTTCACCGAGGAGGGCGCCGAGGTCCAGGTGCGGGCCCGGGTGGGCGGATCCGAGGCAGTGGCGCGCGCCGAGCGCGTCGGCGCCGGGGCGAGCGCCGGCGGCGTCGTCGGCGCAGCCGGGCTGACGCCGGACATGCAGGCGGCCCTGGCTCGGGCCGAAGCGGCGCTGGGTGGGCCGGTGCCCATCACGTCGGGCTGGCGCTCGCCGGCGGCCCAACGGGCGCTGTACGCCAACCGGGCCCGCAACCCGTTCCCCGTGGCCCGCCCCGGGACCTCGGCCCACGAGCGAGGGGAAGCGATTGACGTGCCCCGATCGTTCGCCCCGCGGCTGGCGGCGGTGGGCCCCACCGTGGGGCTGTGTCAACCCTTGCCGCGAACGGATCCCGTACACTTCGAGCTGTGCCGACAAGGGCGGGCCTGAACACCATCCACGCGGCCCGCAGCAGCGTCGTCGAACGGGCCCGCCGCTTCGGGCCGCCGGCGCTGCGCGGCAGGGGCGACGAGGCCACGGGCAAGGCGCCGGGCCCCGCCAAGGAGCGCCGCAGCTCGTCGAGCGTCCGCACCACGGGAGTGGTCCTGCGCCGGGTGGCTCCGGGCAGCGTCTTGAAGGTGTCGGCGCTGTTCTCCCTGAGCCTGGGGCTGGTCCTGCTCGTCGCCGGCGTGCTGCTGTGGTCCGCCGCCCACTCCATCGGGCTCATCGGCAACCTCGAGAGCTTCATGGGTGACATCGGCTTCACCGACTTCCGCCTGGAAGGCGACCAGGTCATGAAGGCCTGGCTCATCGTGGGCGGCGTCCTGGTCGTGGGCGGCACCTTCGCCGGCGTCCTCATGGCCATGCTCTACAACCTGCTCGCCGACGTGGTCGGCGGTGTCAAGCTCGTCCTCCAAGAGGACGACACCGAGCCCCCGCGTGCGTGACGGGGGACATCCGATAGCCTCGGCGGCTCCGGGGGCTATAGCTCAGTCGGTTAGAGCGCATCCCTGATAAGGATGAGGTCGCTGGTTCGATTCCAGCTAGCCCCACCCTCCTGACCAGCACTTCTGTCTCCTCGGGAGGCGTTGGAAGGGTCCTCGGAAGCCTTCCCAGGCCGCGGTCAGGCCGCGGGACGGACTGCACCGCCCGTGTGGTGGCAAGAACGTCAGAGGCTCAGGATGCGCTCCACGTTCCTGTCCGTGAAGGCGCGGGGAGGCACCCGCTCGGGGCCCATCAGCCCCGCCAGCAAGGGAGCGACCAGGAGCTTGTTCCCTCCGGCCTGCTCTGCCCAGCGTCGACGAAACGCGGTGCCCTCGGGCCCGAAGCCGCACTGCAGGGCGGTGGTCAGCTGGGCGTCGATCCGCAATCGACGCAGGCGCTCGGTCCGCTCCACCGTGTACTCGTCGAAGGCCGACGGCGGCCAGGCGCTCTCGCCGAGCAGGACGTCGGCCACCATGCGGGCGTCCCGCATGGCAATGGACAGGCCCTGACCGATGATCGGGTCGTTCCAGCCGGCGGCATCGCCGACGAGCACGGCACCCTCGACGGCGATGCGGTCGCACCAGGAGTCGTTCATCGGGTAGCTCGAGCACGGTCCGGCGGGACGGCCGGCGGCGATGGCGTCCCCGTAGGGCAGCGACCGGAAGCGGCACGCGGAGAGGAACTCGGCCTGGCGCTCCACCCCGGTGAACCGTCGCTTCTGGGCAGCCGACCACAGCAGGTACAGCCGGACCCGCCCACCCGGGCGGGGGAAGGCCAGGAGGTACAGGTCGCCCTCGGTCCCGGTTGCGTTGAGGTCCGCGGGCCACTCCCACAGCTCGTCGACCAGCATCCCGGCCCCGACCGTGACCGGCTCGCTTTGGTGGAGGGCGATGCCGAGCTGGCGCCGGACGGTCGAGCGCCTGCCGTCGGCCCCCACGATCAGCCGGCACCGCACCTGGTGCTCGACGCCGTCGGCCTCGTAGGCCACCGTGGCCGGACTGCCGCCGGCGACGCTCACCTCGCCCACGCCGCGCACCACGGTGGCTCCCGCCGCGTGCGCGGCCTCGGTCAGCGCTTGGCACGCATCGGGATGGCCGACGTTGAGGGCTCCGGGGACTCCGGGGACCATCTGGTCGAGGGGAACCGCCTGGCTCTCGGACTCCTCGGGGCGGAGCCACTCGTCGTAGCGCGCCAGGCGAGTGGTGTAACCACCACCGGCGGCCAACAGCGTCGCTTCCAGGCCCATGCGTTTGACCTCGGCGGCACCCCACGGCAGGAAGACCTCGCCCTTCACCTTGTCGCGGTAGGCGGTCTGGCGCTCCAGCGCCCGCACCTCCAGGCCCCCTCTGGCCAGCGCGGTGGCCAGCGCAGAGCCGGCGATGCCGCCACCGACGATCACGACATCGGCCGACTCGGTCACGGGAGGTCCCTTACCCGAGAGGTCCCACCGGTCGGTACGAAACCGTCACTCGCCGTCATGGTTGCTTCGCCTTGGCGTCAGAAGAGTAAGAACGTCCCGCGGGGCGGGCGAGGTCGACCTTGCCCGAGCCGTTCGTGGGCGATCCTAGGGGGAGGGGAGTTCGGCCATGGAGGTCAAGCGGCTCTTCTACGGTGACGCCAGCAGCGTGGGCGAGGCCCGGCTGTTCGTGCGTGACGCGCTTTCTGAGACCGACGCACCCGAGGACGTGGTCGACTCCGCCGTGGTGCTGGTCGGTGAGCTGGCCACCGACGTCACGCTTCACGCCTGCACCGACGTGCGGGTGACCGTTCGCTTCGAGGGCGAGTCGCTCTGGGCCGAGGTGAAGGACTGGAGCACGCGGCTTCCCCCGGCCTGCCTCCCTCCCGAGGAGGCCACCAGCGGGCGAGGCCTGCAGCTGGTCGACGCCATCGCCTCCCACTGGGGCCTCGAGCGTGACAACGAGGGCAAGGTCGTGTGGTTCGAGCTCCCCGTCGCCTGCTCCACGTGCATCAGCGGGTCAGCGTCCATCCGGTAAGCCCCCGCACGGGCACGGGCACGGGCGCCGCCGCCGGCGACCTTCGGGCAGTATTCGCCCATGACGACACTTGTGGTCCTCGATCAGGGCGAGTCGATCTCCATCTCCTTCGATGACCTTCTGAAGTACCACGGCCGAAGCTCGATCGCCGGCGTTGCCCACGCCTTCAAGGCGATGGAGCGCGCGTTCCCACTGCTGTCCCCTGGTGGGCCGCCGGAGCGCTACGACATCACGGTCGAGAGCGGGTTCCCCGGCGGAGGCGCACGCGACGCGTTCGAGATGGTCACCCGGGCGGTCACCGGCGACCGGTACCGGTTGGCGTCGGAGCCTGCCGGGGTCGAGGCTCCGGAGGCTCCGGGAGGCCACTTCTTCTTCCGTCTCGGCTACCGGGACACCGTGGTCGATCTGGTGGCGCGGGCCGGCCTCGTCCCGGAAGGGTTCGTCCAGATCGCCTGCAGGGAGGCCCCGACGCCGGCCGAGGCCGCTCGCGCCCAGCAGCTCAAGGAGGAGATGGCCGAGCGACTGTTGAGCCTGCCGGCGGACGAGGTCTACGACGCCGACCCCCGCTGACGGGTGTGCCGGATCGAGCGCGGGAACATCATCGCCGGGCACAGGGCGGGCGCGTCAGTCGAAGCGGTGAGGGTCGGGCCAGAGGGCCTGCCGCAATCTCGGTGAGCTACGTCGACTCCGGGTTCCAGGGCGTCGCCAGCTGGAAGTAGTTGCCGTCGGGGTCGGCGAAGGTGCACATCAGCATCCCGCCGCCACCGGGCTCGTACGGCTCGGCGACGACCTCGGCCCCGGCGGCCTTGATGCGCTCGAACTCGCCCTGCACGTCGGGCGTCGAGAAGTTGAGCATGATGCGCCCGGGCTGCTGGTTCTTGCCGCTCACGTCGCTGTGCGGTCCGATGGCCAGGCTGCCGTCGCCCGCCTGGAAGCCGAACCAGCCGCCGGCTTCGTCGCTCCAGTCGGGATTCGGGGCCCCGAGAACCTTGGCGTAGAAGTCGGTCAGCTTCTTGGAGTCCTTCGAACCCAGCATGATGTTGTTCAGGTTCAAGGCCATCGCTCCTTTGTCGTGTCTCACCGTTGTGGCTACAGAGAGCCGTCCACAGGGTCGAGCGTGCACTTCGTGCCATATCGTCCCCCTCCATCCGTGCGCCGCTGGCGCAAACTACACGGCTCCGCGTGCAGGGTCACTAGATGCTGGGTGCGGTTAGCCCAGGGAGACTCCGGCTCGGAGGCGCCCGTGGCCACCGCCACCGCCGTGGCCACAACCGGAGCCCGGCACGCACCGAGGGCGTCACTTGGGCCAGGCTTGTGCCG